>CAJBZC010000366.1 GCA_903959965.1 uncultured bacterium | reverse complement strand
GTCGCTGAATGTGATTGAGAAATATAGGCATTACCGGCCATTGGCTCCCGATGAAGAATTGATCAGACATCTATGCATCGGAAGTTTCGCCACCTTCAAGCGAACCTCATATTTATCTACTGAAGGATTCGATCCTGCCTTCAGGAAGGCGCTTGATCATGATATTTATTTGAAACTGGATGAAGCAGGCGCTTTATATTTTGTGGACGAACCCTTGTATTTATATCGCCGGAACGCACAAGGGATCTCTCAGGATGCAAACGGCATGCGTGCCGCCCAGTTCAGTGCAATGGCCAGGTTGAATGCATACGAGCGCAGGAAAGGCACAGCTAAGGCAAATCTTACGAATAAAGAAGCTGGCGCGCTGCGCGAAACATGGTACTTGCGTGAAATGTTATACGCCCGGCTTCAGGGAGATAGCATCATGCTGCGTCGTTTGCTGAGAGAAGCATGGCAAATTCAGCCTTCCTTACGAACGAATAAGACCTATCTGTCCAATTTCCTGCGGTCTTTATTGATGTGAATCTATCATGCGGATCGCCATCATAACTACCTGCGGATTCCCCTGGGGAGGCTGCGAAAAGCTCTGGACGAGTGCGGCGGAACTGGCGCTGTCGGAAGGCCATGAGATACTTATATCTATTTTCGACTGGCCGCAGCAACATCCGGTGATCCGATCACTGGAGGCTTCCGGCGCTAAATTGCTTCTGCGCAGGCGGTTCTTTCCACGACTGTCGGTCAGAATTAGGAAGAAGATCTTCAATTACTTTCTGTCCGGGGATCGTAAGATTACCTATCATGATGCCGTGCTCGATTTTCGACCGGATCATATACTCTTCAGCCTGGCTGGCGGTGACGAGATCGCTTCGGATCTGACTGATCTGATGGTCTTCGTCCGTCAGTTGAAAGTACCATTCACGGTGATGCATCACAGCATGACTATCGGTCATGTGTACCCGAAAACGACCCGGGACCTGTTTGGTGAAGTATTCGAAAGAGCAAGGCACAGTCTATTCACCTCCCGCTATCAGTTGGAACTCTACAGGGAGCAAACGGGTGATCCGATCCTGTTGGGGCAGGTGATTGCGCAACCGCTGCCTGCGATAAATTACAATCCGCCTCCGGAGATTACAGGGACAATTCATTTCGCCCTGATCGGCTCGCTGATCACACGGTGGAAGGGACAGGACATGGTGTTATCGATCCTGTCCCGAAGTCCATGGATTGAAAGAGACTGGCAACTTGATTTTTATGGTGCGGGTGAGGATGAGTATGATCTTCGTTCTCAGGTTTCATCTTCGGTTATACGTGACCGTGTGATTTTCCATGGTCACACTCAAGACATCGGTGTAATATATACCAGGCATCATCTCGTGCTGATTCCATCTCGTCAGGATACCGGTCCCATTGTACTCTTCGAGGCGATGCTCGCCGGCCGGCCTGTCGTGGGTACTCCAATGGGCGCCATGCCGGAATTTATTGAAGACGGCCGGACTGGCATCCTGTCATCCGGCATTGATGAGGCATCATTTGCGGAGGCGATGGAACGTGCCTGGGAGTTCAGATCGGAATGGGCATCCTGGGGGATCACCGCCCGGGAACGCATCTTGAAATCATATGATCTTCAGCCGGATCGGACGCTGTTGGATCTCCTTTGTTGAACCATAATCGTGAATTTCCGTAAGCTACTAACGGTCATGCATACCCGATGGATACTCCTTCGGGAGTCCCTGCGGAACATCGCGGATATCGTTGACATATACCGGTCAACAAGTCAGCCGAAGCCTTCAGAACACTGTCTGGTGGTCTGTATCAGAGACTTTCGGCACGGGCGTTACGGATATCTGCTGGTGAGTTACTTTTCGCAGGCAGGCTATTGTGTTTATTTTTACAGGAGTCTGTCGTTTCTGACGAGGCTTTACGGATATGACCGGGCTGTTTTTCAGATGCCTGGGGTGGGTATCTTTCGGCGTTCTCTTTTCAGAGATGTTGAATCTGTTGATTTTCTGGGGCTGAATGCCGGGGATATCCAACCGTCGGGGCTAAGGATCGGTAAGCGCTTCGTCATCGACCTGGATTATTTCAATCCGGCACCGTTACCCGCGATGCTGCGGATTCCGTATCATATTCATCCGCTGATGCAGCAGCATCCGTTCAAGCCGGAGCCTGGCAGACTGCGTCATCGCATCCTGATGTACGGACAGCCTGATCTGGAATGGGCGCCAGAACTGATCCGTGATCATTTTGGGCTATTGCCCCGAAGTGAAGTGTTCTCGCATCTCTCCTCCGGGACCTTTGACTGGGTGCGTCCGGCTGATTTTGCTGCACTCGAACGTTTTCTGGTGGATCCAATTGATCATCCCAAGGCCTGTCTGATCGACAGCCGCACCTGCTGGATCCCGGCGGAGCAATGGTTGAAGGTATTGTCGGTTTTCGATTTCTTTATTGCTACGCCTGGAGTTTCTATGCCTCATTCTCACAATATGATCGAGGCTATGTCTGTAGGTACGATCCCCGTGACCCAATACGGAAGGTATCTGTATCCGCCGTTGACGAACCGGCGTGATTGCATCGCCTTTTCCGATCTTGTCGATCTGGACAGGATACTGGATGAACTGATGATGATGGATCCGGAAGAGATTGTGTATCTGAGATCTGGTGTGACAAATTATTTTTCGAATCATATCGAGCCGCAGCAGGTTGTAGAGCGATGGCGCGCTGTGGAGGCGAAAGAACTGCATATGCTTTTCAATGCCGAGGAAGCTTCGTTGGCTTTACTTAGGAAAAGATTGCGTGAAAGGTCCTCACAAGATATCATCCAATGAACGCTCCGGTAATATCCGTGAAAGGTCCGTTACATATCCTGATCGTACCTCCTGAGGAGTTTATTCCTCCGCAGTCTCCAGTGTCAGCGATCTTCCAATATCATCAGGGGCTGGCGCTTCGTGAACTTGGGCACAAGGTCGGAGTGCTATCCGTCACGCCCTCACTGGCTCTGAAGCCCCTGCTGGTGAGCCTGTTCAGAACACTGACAGGCCGGCGGACCTTTTATCGGCAGATTGCTGGTGCATCACTATGGGGCATTGTACAGGCCATCATCAACGCTTTATGGCTACCTGCTGCCATACGTGTCGTTCAGATAGATGGCCTGACCGTTGTGCGCCGGCAGTTGCGTTGCTGGAGTGATGGAACACTTCAGGAGGAAATGGATTATTACAGCCGGGTGGTGGCTTCGGCGCTTCATATTTATATTCAAAAAAACGGCCGGCCTGACATTGTTCATGTGCACAATGCGTGGCTGGCGGGAACAGCATGTGTGGATATATTGGAAAGAGCGCGCATTCCCTTCTGTATCACGGAACACAGTACTTACTTTGCGCGTAACATCATCCCTTCACATTTCCATCCCCTGTTGAGAAGGGTTTATGCCGCAGCATGTGCCAGGATCGCAGTAAGTCCTTCTCTGGCTGCATTACTTTCTGATCTGAGTCTGGCCGATGATGTGCGATTCATCCCGAACATGTTGGATCCGGGTTTCGCCGGATCGCTGCCAGTTGTTGAGCAACGAGCTAATTTCTTTACTTTTTTCAATGTTGCGGAACTCACAGAAAAAAAAGGTCATGCGTTACTGCTTGATGCATTTACCGCTGCCTTCAAAGGCATTATATCTGTTCGGCTGGTGATTGGAGGAGCCGGAGCTTTGTTAAATTCATTGAAACATCGGTGTGCGTCTCTGGGGATTGAAAGTCAGGTCGAATTTTCGGGTATGCTTGACCGCGCGTCGCTTCGAAAAAAGATGATGGAAGCAGATGTGTTTGTGCTGCCGAGCCTATTCGAAACTTTCGGGGTTGTCGTCATTGAGGCGATGTCTTGCGGGAAGCCTGTGATCGCGACGGTTTGCGGTGGGCCGGAACATATTCTTGATGAGTCAACGGGTATGTTGATACCGGCGGGAGATGTGCAGGCTTTATCACATGCCATGCTGGAGATGCAAAAGAACATTCAGACCTACGATGGGGATTTGATCCGTTCAAAGGTGTTGGAGGCATTTGGCCCCGCGTCCGTTGCCCGGTCGATTGAACGGGTATATCGTGAAATTTTGTCTGATAGAGGTCATGAATTGAGGGCCTGAGTGCTGTTTCTGTCGAAGTTCTGCGTATCCTTGCAGAGGGGCTGCGATGCTGAACTGTCCCATCACTAAAGAAGGTATGCGAATATTTACGGAGTGCAGACAATGCATTTTGGATTCCAACGACGATCCGGCCCTGGAGCTGGATGAGCGGGGTTTGTGCCAGCATTGTCGAAGGTTTGAGGCCGACAAGCGCGTTTTCGTGCGTGAAGGGGAAGAGGGAGAGCGGATGCTGGCGGATGCTGTGCGGCGCATGAAGGAGGAGGGAACAGGAAAGCCCTATGATTGCCTGATTGGTGTGAGCGGTGGTGTGGACAGCAGTTATGTTGCCTACATGGCGCATAAGTTGGGGTTGCGTGCGCTCTGCGTACATTTCGACAATGGATGGAACAGTGAACTGGCCGTAAAAAATATTGAGAACATGGTTGCCCGGCTGGGCTTTGATCTCTACACCTATGTCATCGACTGGCAGGAGTTCCGGGATCTGCAGCTGGCGTATCTCCGGGCCTCGGTGGTAGACATCGAAGTGCTGACTGACCATGCCATTTATGGCAGTACGTTTAGGATTGCGAAGGAACGTCAGATCAAATATGTGATCGGTGGAAATAATGTCGCGACGGAGGGAGTACTTCCCTATCACTGGACATACAACAAGAAGGATCATGTGAATATCCGCGCCATTCACAAGGCATTCGGTCAGGGGAAGATCAACTCTTATCCTTTTTTGGATCGGAAGATGAAGAAATTCATTGCAGGATCGGGCGTAACCTTCATCAACTATCTGAACTGGATGCCCTACGAAAAGGATGAAGTGAAACGCACACTTATCCGTGACCTTGAGTGGCGTGACTACGGTGGCAAACATTACGAGAGTATCTGGACCCGTTTCTATCAGGGCTATATTCTTCCTGAAAAATTCGGGATAGATAAGCGGAAGGCGCATTTTTCCTCGCTGATATGCGCAGGTCAGATGACAAGGGAGCAGGCATTGGAGGAGATGAAGCAGCCGGCCTATAATCCGGCATTGCTGCGGGAAGACCGCGCCTTCGTATTGAAGAAGCTGGGATTGTCGGACGAGGCCTTTGAAGAGATCATGCGTCTGCCGGTGCGTGACCATCGTTCATTTGACACGGAGGGATCCGTTTTTCATGATTTTCCTGTCCTGCAGCCTCTGCGGCCACTTTGGGAAGGATTCAAGCGATGGACGGGATGGAGGAGATGAATCACCCGGTGGTATCCATCATCACACCATCCTTCAACCGGGCAGATCTGGTGGAGGAGACGGCGCGCAGCATTTTCGCCCAGGAATATCCGCATTGGGAGTGGGTGATCGTGGATGATGGCAGCACGGATGGCAGTTGGGAGATCCTGGAGGGATTTGCCGCTACGGATGATCGTGTGCGCATCTTCCGGCGGCATCGCCAACCGAAGGGCGCCTCTGCCTGTCGGAACATCGCGGTGGAAAAATCAACTGGTCAATACCTGATTTTCCTGGATACGGATGATGTACTTGCACCGCATTGTCTGGAGCAGCGGGCAGCCGCCTTGCGGCAGGCACCGGATTTGGATTTCGTCATCTTTCCGATGTTGCTGTTCAAGAAGGAACGAGATGACATGAACCTCCTGTGGAACATCGATAAGGCCGGAGATGATGTTGAACGGCTGCTGTTTGGGGACGGGGTATGTCCGGGTACAGGCACCATTTGGAAAAAGGCAAGTTTTGTGCGCATCGGCATGTGGAAGGAGGATCTGAGCATGTGGCAGGATGTTGAACTCCACCTGAGAAGTATGCTCGAGGGCCTGCGATTCGCCAAGCGTTTTGACCTCCCTCCGGATATCTACCTGCGTGTATCTGATGTCAGTATTTCCAGGACGGGTTTCCATTCTCCTGAAAAGCTGGCCAGCCGAATTACTGTATTGGGGGAAGCCGGCATCCGCATCTTCGGGAAAGGACTTCAGGACCGCTATCGAAAGGGATTGCGGTCGATGTACCTAGATATATTTTTCAGTTGCGCCAGGAGTCTGCAATCACAGGCCCTTCATGCGGTAAGATCCCTGGATCTTCACTGGGACTTATTCTCAAAACCTGAGAGACGGTGGATGCAAGCCTTCGTTCTGCTCTATCGATTACGTGCTTACCGGATCCCCGGGTTGGCCGACTGGCTGATTCGCAGGGTTCGTTCGCTGGAACCCAGCCCAGACGCTACCCTGAACAAGATCACTTACAACCCAGCCAACCATCAACTTCAGCACACCGAATCATGAATCTGAAAACATACGAAATCAGGGGGCATGCCATCACGGCCGCCATCCCCAGCGATTATATTGCCGACTATTGGGAGCGGGTACAGGACGGGCGCTGGGAGAAGGATGCATTTGATGTCTTCGACCGACATGTGGATGCACAAACGGTGTGCTTTGACCTGGGTGCTTACATAGGTTTTACCTGCACTTACCTGGCCAAACGTTCCAAGGCGACCCATGCACTCGAGCCGGATCCGGAAGCCTATAAGTTTCTGGAGGCTACCGTGGCAGCGAACGAACTGCCCAATCTTCATATTTATCCATATGCCGCGGGCGGAATGGAAAGTACCGTCGACATTAAAAGTTCATACAGCGGCGGGAACTCCGGCAGCAGCCTACTGCTGAAGAATCCCAAGACCTCCTGGAAAGTCAGGATGGTTGACCTAAACGCCTTCATAGACGAGCGTGTGTCTGCCGGTGATAAGGTCTTTTTGAAAATGGACATCGAAGGATATGAGTACACCCTTCTTCGGGCGATCCTGCCTTCCCTTCAAAAACACCATGTGACGATCTTTCTTGCCTTGCATCCTCAGATCGTGGCAGGCACTGTGACCGGGAATTCCGTCATCGATAAGATACGTCGCCGGATCGGACTCGTATCCGCACATAAAGTACTACTGAAACTCAGGTCTGTCGCTCGTTCCGTTCATTTTGCCCACGGCATCGAAGCGGAGGATCCGATCGGACATATTTATCGGGAGATCCTCCTCAAGGGTCAGCTGCCTGAAGAACAGAAGGAACTCGTGATTCAATGCTGATCTGGGGCCATGACTGAACAGTATTCGGTAGATGCTGTCATTCCCGTACTCAACGGATTCCCTGAGATCCGGGATTGTGTGGACGGACTCCTGTCCCAATCCATAGCGATCCGCAGGATCATCGTGCTGGATTCCGGTTCGACGGACGGCACGCTTGAATACCTGGCCAGCATCAATCGGGTGACCGTCGTCCCTGTATCCCCAGGAACATTCAATCATGGGCTGACCCGCAATCTCGGTTGGGAGCATTCTGATGCCGACTTTTTGTTTTATACTGTACAGGATGCACGCGCAGTGCACAGGGATGTGCTGGCGGATTTGATAGGCCCCTTTGTGGATCCGGCGGTAGCGGGCGTTTGCGGTCGGCAAATCGTTTGTCGTGATCCGAATCACAATCCGGTCGAATGGTTCAGGCCCGTGTCAGCGTCCCGGAGTCAACGGCATCAGTTGACCGATGCAGTGGCCTTCGATACATTGAGTCCGGAGCGTAAACGCGAGATGTGCGGTTGGGACAATGTGTGTGCTATGTATCGGCGTTCCGTGATGGATGCGATTCCGTTTCGTGACCGGGTGTTTGGAGAAGACCTCGCCTGGTGCGTTGATGCCCTTCGTTCCGGCGCGGCGATTGTCTACCAGCCTTCCGCCAGTGTATGTCACTATCATCTGGAGGATCAGTCATTTACCCTGCGTCGGGCGCTGAGTTCGATGTTCGTCCGTTACCATGCCCTGGGTTATGTCCATCCGGCACCGGATCGTTCCATGCGGACTTTGTTGCGGGTCGTTCGCCTGAGTTTGTTTGGCAACGATCTGTCTTTGAGCCGCAGATTGTGCTGGCTTCGGTACAATCTGATGCGTAGCAGGTCGATCCGTCAAGCACATATATTGTTTGACGAGGCATTGCGCGCAGGGGAAGCCGGATTGAACGAACTTTACCGGAGATATATTGAAAATCCGCACAGACCCCTGAAACATGGCTGAACGATCGAATCCACTGGTCAGTGTGCTGGTCACATCCTATAATCGGGCGAATTACATCGGCGCGACGCTCGAGAGTGTTCTGGCTTCATATTTCACGGATTTCGAGGTGATTGTGTCGGATGATGCATCCTCCGACGACACAGTGGCAATTGCGCGTGCGTTTGCCGACCGGGATGAGCGGGTGCGTGTTTTTGTGAACGAACAAAATCTTGGAGACTATCCGAATCGAAATCGGGCAGCCTCCCTGGCGAGGGGCCGCTACATCAAGTATATAGATTCGGATGATATATTATATCCACATGGACTGACGGTGATGGTGGAAGCTATGGAACGCTTTCCTGAAGCGGGGTTTGGTCTGTCGAGCCTTCCGGACCCGAACATTCCCTATCCGGCGGTATCGGAACCCCACAATACGTATCTGGAACATTTCAAGGGGTTCAGTCATTTCGACCGGGCGCCGGGATCCGCGATCATTCGTCGGGATATATTTGAAAAGACGGGTGGTTTCAGCGGTCGCCGAATGATCGGCGATAACGAATGCTGGCTCAAGATCGCCCGGTATTATCCACTCGTTAAGCTCCCGGCGCACTTGTATTGGGCACGAAAACATGAAGGCCAGGAGTCGGAGTCCGATTATGCCAGGCGTTACGCCGAGATGCGCAGGGAGGTGTTTGAAGCCGCGATCGCTCATCCTGACTGTCCGCTTTCCGCAGAAGAAAAGACATGGGCGTTGTCCACTATGCGGAAGCATGATCTGAAAAACCGTGTCCTGACATGGCTGGGAAGGTGATTGATAAGTACGGAAAATACTAATTTCGTTCGCATGTCATTTGATCCCGTCGATTATTGGAATAACAGGCTTGACAGGGAGTTCACCCTCCGTGGTGTAGGCCACACCGTTTTTTCGAACAGTTACAACCACTGGTTGTATGCACGTAAGGACCGCATGCTCAAGCAGGTTTTTGCCGGATTGCCCGGAAGCCTCACCGGTCAGCAGGTACTGGACATTGGTTGTGGCACCGGCTTCTTTGTGCAGAGATATCTGGATCAGCAGGCGAATGTAACAGGGGTAGACATCTCTCGTAAGAGTATTACTGAATTGGGTAGAAAACATCCGGACTCATCGTTCCGTGAGTTGAACATTTCTGCGCCGGATGGTCGACTGTCAGATCGAAATTTTGACATCATCAATATGTGGGATGTCATGTATCACATTGTCGACGATCGGGGGTTCGAACAAGCCTGTGCAAATATCGCCTCGATGAGCCGGGAAGGTACGAGGTTTGTGGTGACAGATCTGTTCGAATCTGACGGGGTCATCAGACCGGCGGAGCATGTTGCATTCAGGACAAGGCGCGAGTATGCGGACGCCCTTGGCAGATTCGGATTCGTGGAGGAACGAACCTATCCGCTCTATCGTTTTCTTAACCGATCATTTCCCTGGCCAGATGCCATTACTAATTTGTTGGCACCACTTTTCTATACATTGGATAATCTGAATCGCAAATCGGTGCCTTACAATCTCTGCTTGAGCGTATGGGTATGCCGGAAAGGAAAGTCATGAGGGTCGCGGTAGTCACCGAAACCTTTCCCAAACTTTCGGAGACATTCGTGGTGAATCACATCCGGGGATTACTCGATGCCGGCGTGGAGGTTGACATCTACGCTTTTTATGGTCAATCGGCAGAGGAGCCCATGCATCCGGTGGTAGCCCAATACCAGCTCGTCCAGAGAACAACTTACAAACCTTTCGAGCCCTTGCCAAAGGGGGTGAGGTTTCGGGCTGCGCTCAGGATCCTCCGCCGGTATATTTGGTCCTTCCCTTTCCCAATCTGTCAGTCGCTGAACATCTTCAAATACGGGAAAGAGGCGCTTAGATTGCACCGGCTTTTTGAAGCGGCCACATTTTTCAACCGGCAGCGGTATGATGTAATCCACTGCCATTTCGGGACGACCGCAGAGAAGCTGGCACTCTTTCAGGAATGGGGACTGCTGAAAGCCCCGCTGGTAACCAGTTTTCACGGATACGAACTGGATGACCGTCAGGTTGTCCATCCGGATATGTACCATTACCTGAAAGATCGCGGCAGATGCTTCATCGCCAATTCCCAATACACGAGGCGACGCCTGCTTGATTTCGGCTTCGATGAAAGGCATATCCGGATCATCCCGGTTTCGCTGGACACCCGATTTTTTCAGCGCAAAGGCCCTGCACCCGATAAACCTTTTCATCTGTTGACAGTCGGAAGACTGGTCGAATTCAAGGGGATTGAGTTTTCATTGCGGGCATTGGCTTTGCTTTGGCACCGTGATGGCATTAATTTTCTATATTCGATTGTCGGAACCGGTCCATTGGAGGCTGAACTACAATCGATTTTAAGGGAGTTGGGCATCCAGTCGCAGGTAAGGATGCTTGGTGCATGCACGCAGGTAGAGATTCGTGACCTGATGGAGCAGGCCCATGCATTTCTACTGACCGGAGTGCGGGCTTCCGATGGACGGGTAGAAAACCAGGGTCTGGTCATACAGGAGGCACAATCCATGGAGTTGCCGGTTATCGTCAGCAATCTTGGAGGAGCTCCTGAAGGCATGATTGATGGAGAAACAGGGTTCCTGGTGCCGGAGCGTGATGTTGAAGCCATTGCCCGAAGTGTTCGCATCCTGCATGATGCACCGGATTTGGCAGGCCGTATGGGCAGGGCTGGCAGGTTATTCGTAGAAGGTCGCTATGGCATTCATGAGTCGACAAAACGAATAGTAGTAGAATATACAAAGGTTTGAGAACAACGTATGCTGATAACCTAGTATGAAGAACAACGAATCTTCGATCATGCAGCGCAGCACGGTGGAAACCGGGATGTTTCGGTTCGTCTTATCGAAAAGTTTGAATACTTACCATGTTCACATTCAGCGGTAAGACCATTTTCATATTATCTCCTGAAGCCTGGGGTGTGATGCGCATCAGCAAGCATCACTACGCTGTGGAGTTGGCCAAGATGGGGAATAAGGTATTCTTCTTCGAACCTCCTACGCTGTTGGGTAGCACCCGTGGTGTGTTGATCCCGACCAATGAAGGCGTGCAACGGGTGACATATAAACCTGTGGCCAGAGGGAAGCGATATGTGGGACGGAAACTATATGCCCTGATGCAGCGCAGTCAAATGCGCAGGTTCATTCGCGAGCTGACCGGGCAGCCTGATGTGGTCTGGTGTTTCGATCAGGGTACATTTGATGATCTTGACATCTTTGGAGCCCCCCTGCGGATTTTCCACCCGGTGGATCACAACCTCGAGCGTTGTTTGCCACCGGTAGCCCATTCGGCAGACCTTGTCTTCTCCACCTCCCATAAGATACTGGAATACATGTGTCCTTCAGGGACGAAAGGCATTGTCATACATCACGGACTCAACGCTACTTTCGAAAGATTTGCCCGTCTTCAGCTTGAAAAACTTTCAGCGGGTGTTCCTCCGCCGGTCTTTGGAGGGCGCATCGGTTTCTGGGGGTCGCTCTTCAAGGAGAGCCTGGATCGCCGAAAGGTATTGACACTGGTCAGGTCATTCCCGGAATACACTTTCCTCTTTTGGGGAGCGAGCCAGATGGCTCAGAACAACCTCGCCGGGAAGAATGATGCCGAGGTCGCCGAATTCATTCATGCCCTCTCAGCCAGTCCGAATGTAACATTGATGGGCCCGGGCACCGCAGAGGATTTCATCGCCGAAGTTCCAGGTCTGGACATCCTCATCAACATAGAATTTGAGTATTCCGCCC
>CAJBZC010000365.1 GCA_903959965.1 uncultured bacterium | reverse complement strand
TGATTATCAATAATATTTCAATTATCGGGGCCTTGTAAAATTCTGAGATTTCGACGAATGAAACCCTCAGGAGATTGACAAAAGCGATCGCAACGTCTACTTTTAAAAAAAATTGTTCGGATTATGTTTAATAACAAAAAAATTGTGGTCATCATCCCTGCATACAATACAGCACGGACGGTCGCCAAGGAATTTCATCTCATCCCCAGGGATATTGTGGATGACATCGTCTTCATGGACAATGCCAGCACAGACGAGACACTGCGCATTGCGGAATCATTGGAGATTCCTCACATCATCCGGCAGCCCTATAATACGGGCTATGGCGGAAATGCGAAAGCAGGTTTCAAAAAGGCGCTTGAATTGGGTGCTGACATTGTCGTGATTGTACATTCTGATTATCAGTACACGCCTCATCTGATCCCTGCCATGGTGAGTATTATTGCAAACAGGGTCTATCCTATGGTGATTGGCAGCCGTATGTTGGGCAAGGGTACGCTCAATGGGGGCATGCCATTGTACAAGTTCATTTTTAATCGTTTTCTGACGATTTCTCAGAATTTACTGATGAATGAGCGGCTATCCGAATATCACACGGGTTATCGGGCCTTCAGTCGCGAATTATTGTTAAGCATCAACTGGGAAGAAAACAGCAATGACTGGGTCTTTGATGCGGAGGAAATTGCACAGGTTTTCTGGCAGGGTTATGAAATCGGTGAGGTTACCTGCCCCACCAAATATTTCGATGAGGCAAGCAGTAATCCATTCTGGGGTTCTTTGCGATATGGTCTCGGTTGCATGCGTGTGGCGTTTCTGTATCGTTTCTGCAAGTGGGGATTAATGAAGAGTCCTATTTTCAATAAAGGCAATTTGAATCGTTATAACAAGTCTGTCGAAATGCTCAGGGCTGCAGGCTGAGAATATGTATTCAAATTAAAAAACCCTTCCGGATCTTGTTCCGGAAGGGTTTTTTATTGGGGTTGATGCTCATTGGATCAATACCCGGGGTTCTGCACCAGTTTCGGGTTATTGGCGAGGGCCGTCTGCGGGATCGGGAAGATCCGTTTGTTGGGGTTGTGGTCGGTTTTGAACAGCCACTTGTCCTCATACTTTCCGCAACGTATGGCATCGTTACGGCGCCAGGTCTCCCAGGCAAGTTCGCGTGCTCGTTCGGCGTACAGGCTGTCGAGCGTGACGTTTGTCCAGGCCGGAGCGGAGGTGCGCTGTGCTCGCAGGCTGTTGGCCAGTGAGAGCGCCGTATGTCCTAATGTGGGGGTGCCGCCGCGGATGATGGCCTCTGATTTCATCAGGATGACATCGGAATAACGGAAAAGGGGGACGTCGTTGTTCTGGTTCCGGCTGGTGGGGTTGGTCCAGTCGGGGTAGAACTTGATGTTGCGGGTACCCATGTTCCAGGCGATTTCGTCGTTGCCGCAGTCGAGTGTGGCCGGGTTCTGACGGAGTGTGGGAGCGGACGACAGTTCCAGGTGATAGGTAACGGCTGCCGAGCCATCGGCCCCTGTATAGAACTGGTCGTATCCCTTCTTGGTGGTGCGCACCATGACGGGGCTGCCGTCCTGCCAGTATTGTTTGCCGCTGAGCCACTGCCCGTTGCGCACGTCGTTTGGATCCCAGAAGTGTTTGAAGAATTCCGGAGTTGTCATGCGCGGTCCGCTGGGTTTGTTGTGAACGAGACCATTGCCGGTGGTCTGGTTGATGACCGGGTTCACATTGGTGCCTGGGGTTGATCCGGAGTACAGATAACGGATGCCGAGGTTCCTGTTGAGATCGTAGCGGGCATGGAACTGAAAGCCTCCTGACGTGGCGGGATCATACGGGATGGCGAAAATGAACTCCTTGTTGCCGGGACCGTTCTGGGGATAGAACATCCGCAGGTAGGTGCCGCGGGGTTCGAAGGCGTAGAGGCTGCCTCCTCCGGCGTTGATGATGCTGTCGCAGGCAGCGATGGCATCATTCCAGCGGGCGGTGCCTGTGTAGACGCCGGCGTTCATGTACATCTTGGCGAGGATGGCGAAGCCGGTGTAGCGGTTGGGTTTGCCATACATGGTGGCGCCACCGACCGGGCTGAGGTTGGGAATGGCTGATTTGAGTTCGGATTCTATAAAGTTGAACACTTGTGCACGCGGGGTGTTGGTGTTCAGATCTTTTGATCCATAGGCCGTGTCGATGGGGATGTTGCCGAATATGTCCATCATCAGGAAGTAGGCCAGTCCGCGCATCGTTTTCATCTCAGCCACACTCTGGCGCTTGGCCGCTCCTTCGGGCGCATCGCGCAGGATGTAGAGGATCTGATTGCTGATGCCGATCATATTGGACAGGTATCCCCAATTACCGTTCAGGAGGGCATTGTCCTTGTTGTAGGTATGTAAGTGCATTTCCATGAAACGGCCGCCATCGAACCAGTTACCGCCGTAAGCGGGCTGGATGGATTCGTCGGTCGAGTGGCTTTGCACCTGAAAATAGCCGACCGCGAAGTCATTGCGCAGTTGGGTGTAGATCGGTCCCATCACGGCATTGAATTGAGCTTGGGTAGTCGGGAAGATGTCCGGGGTCAGCTGCGAGGTGACGGGCACGTCGAGCTTGTGGCAGGAACCCAGCAGGATGGCAGCACCCATGAGTCCAAGCGAGGTCTTTCGTATGCTGTTCATTGCTTTAAATATTGTTGTCATTATTTGGATGATGTTTAACTCAGAAGTTCATGCTGACACCGAACATGATGGTACGGGTGCGGGGGTAGAAGTTATTGTTGTCCACGCCCGGAGCTACACCGCCCTGGTTGATTTCGGGGTCGATGCCGGTGTAATTGGTGATGGTGAGCAGGTTGTTACCGGTCAGGTAAACGCGCAGGTTGTTGATACCCTTGATCTTTGTATCCACCGTGTAACCCAGGGATGCGTTGTCGAGGCGGACATAGTTACCGTTCTCCACATAGCGGGTAGAGAAGAAGCTATTGCGCGGGTCGGAAACCTTGTCATCGGCCGTGAGGAGTGATGACAGGTTGCTGACAGCGGCATTGGGTGTGTACGACAGGTTTCCGCGAGTGGCGTTGAAGATCTTCGCGCCGAAGGTGCCGCGGAAGAAGAAGTTGAAGTCAAATTTTCCGTAACGGAGCGTGTTATTCCAACCCATCAGCAGCCTGGGTTGAGCGTCGCCGATGTAGAAATAGTCGGTGCCGTTGAGCGGAGCGGTGGTGATAGAGCCGTCTTTTTTCCGGAACTGAGAGAGGCCGGCGCTGTTCTTGCCTTCATATATAAAGGAGAAGAACTGACCAAGGGGTTTTCCCACTTTCAGGATCTGAAGAGAGGCACCTGTTTGGCCCTGACCGCGGGGACCCACATACAGGATGGAGTCACCGGTGGAGTAAGGGTTTGCGAGGGAAGTTATCTCGTTCTGGTTGTGTGCCAGATTGAAGGTGGTGTTCCAGCTGAAGTTCTTTGTTTGAATAGGTGAACCTGACAGCATCAGTTCAATTCCCTTGTTGCTCATGGAACCGCCATTGGCCCAGATACGTCCGCCGGGTACCAGTGCCGGGCTGACGCTGTACTGGAACAGCATGTCGCTGGTCAGTTTCTCATACACATCCAAAGTGCCGGTCACTTTTCCGCCGAAGATGGCGAAGTCGAGACCGATGTTTGAGGTAGAAGTACGCTCCCAGCGCAGATCGGGGTTAGCGCCCTGTTGTGGTCCGTAGGCGTTCTCGATGATGCCGTTGTTCAGGTAGTTGCCGGAGATGCCGTATACCAGTTTCGCGTTGAAGGCGCCGATGCCTTCGGAGTTACCCGTCACGCCATAGCTCGCGCGCAGTTTCAGATCGCTGAATATGTTCTGGTTCTCCATGAAACCTTCATTGCTGATCCTCCATGCCAAACCGACAGAGGGGAAGTAACCCCAGCGGTAGTTGGCACCGAAGACGGAGCTTCCGTCGCGACGGATGGAGGCCTGCAAGAGGTACTTGTCGTTATAATTGTAATTCACCCTTGCGAAATCTGAGATCAGGCGTTTCTCTGCCGCGCCACCTGCCAGACGGATTCGATAACTTGGAATGGCGTAAGGATTACCAAGTGACAGGTTATTGTATCCGGCAAAGTCGGTGATGAAATTCGTGCTGGAAGACTGGATGCCTTCTCCTCTGCTGTCGCTCAGGTAGGAGTAGCCCACCACTGCGTTCAGGCTGTGGTCGCCGAATTTCTTGTTCCATCCCAGATAGGTTTCCAGGTTGTTTTGCAGATCTGTGTAGGAGCTGCGGAAGGCAGATCCGTTTACCCCGAAAAGGCTGGAAGCGATCAGCGATGTTCCGCCAAAGCCCGGGTCAGGGTTGCTGTAGAACTGT
>CAJBZC010000364.1 GCA_903959965.1 uncultured bacterium | reverse complement strand
TTGTGACTGAAAACATCTTCAAGAAGATGGAGCAGGGCATGAACAAGTTCAAAGCCGCTCAGGAGGGCTCTAAGGAAATCTATTTCGCGGTCATTGCTACCTCTCTGACGCTTTCCATCGTGTTTCTGCCCATCGTATTTCTCGAAGGATTTGTAGGCCGGCTATTTCGGGAATTTGGCATTGTAGTAGCGGGCGCCGTGCTGATCTCTGCCTTTGTGTCTCTGACACTTACACCGGTCCTGAACATCTACCTCACCCGAAAGGGCGGACATCGCCATTCCTGGTTCTACACTTTCTCCGAGCCTTTCTTCACCGGACTGGAAAATGGTTACCGCAATGCTTTGAGGAGATTCCTAAAGATCAGATGGGTTGGACTGGTCATCGTGGCGATATGCGGTGGCATCATTTATTTCGTGGGCAGAGACCTGCCTTCAGAACTGGCGCCCATGGAAGATCGAAATCGCTTGCGCGCCAGTATATTAGCCCCTGAGGGGACCGATTTCGATTACATGGACAAGGCAACATATGAGGTGGTGCAAAAGATCATGGACTCCATTCCAGAAAGATATGTGGTACTTTCCTTTGCTCCAGGATTTAGCGGGTCTGGTGGGGCTAATGCAGCTACTGCAAGTATTGGACTGGTAGACGCGTCTCAACGCAAGCGTTCTCAAAGCGAGATTGCGCAGCAAATGAATCGCATGTTCAAGGATGTTACCAATGTGAGGGTGTTAACGGTACAAGAGCAGACGATTTCAATCGGGATTGGGTCTAAAGGAAGTTTGCCTGTTCAAATCGCCCTTCAACATCTAAACTTCGACAAGTTAAAGGAGAAGGTTCCTCAATTCATGGAAGAAGTGGCTAAAAGCCCTGTATTCCAAGGCAATGATGTCAACCTCAAATTCAATAAACCAGAACTGCAGATCAGGATTGATCGATTAAAAGCAAGTGAACTAGGTATCTCAATCCTGGATATCACCAATTCATTGCAGTTGGCTTTGAGTGGCCGTCGCTTCGGATACTTCATCAGAAATGGAAAACAGTATGAAGTGATCGGTCAGGTTGATCGAGCTGATCGCGATGCCCCGCTCGACCTGAAATCACTTTATTTACGTTCCAGAGAAGGTCAATTGATCCAGCTTGACAACGTCGTTTCCATCACAGAAGCATCCAATCCGCCAACCATATACCATTTCAACCGACTGAAAAGTGCAACAATTTCGGCAGGCCTCGCTCAGGGAAGAACCCTTGGAGAAGGCATTCAGGAAATGGAGCGCATCAAGGAAAAAGTGCTGGACGACAGTTATTCGACTTCCCTGGTAGGTCCCTCCCGTGATTTCGCAGAAAGTTCCTCCAATACCAGCTTCGCCTTCGTTCTCGCACTGATACTTATCTATCTGGTCCTTTCAGCACAGTTCGAAAGTTTCCTGGATCCTTTGATCATTATGATCACAGTTCCACTTGCCTTGGCTGGAGCGGTTTTGAGCCTTTCTGTATTCGGTCAAACATTGAACATATTCTCTCAGATAGGTATCATCATGCTGATCGGACTGGTCACAAAGAATGGCATTCTGATCGTTGAATTCGCCAATCAGAAAAGGGAAGCAGGAGAACATAAACTGGTGTCCGTATTGGAAGCCGCTGTTGCCCGTCTGCGTCCCATTCTGATGACCACCCTGGCGACATCCCTTGGAGCTCTGCCCATCGCCTTAGCCATTGGATCCGCAGGCAAGAGCAGAATCCCCCTGGGTATTGTAATCGTTGGGGGGATGCTTTTTGCACTCGTGCTTACGCTATTTGTAGTGCCGGCACTCTACACCTTTATTTCCAGAAAAAAACGCAAGTCTGATGAAGAAGCGTGAAATGATGTCACTCCTCCCCTTGTTGCTTTTATTCACCATTTCCGGATTGAAGGGGCAGGATAGCGTTTTTTCCGCCAGGGAAGCCGTGGACATGGCATTGCAGCAAAATCTCGGCATTCAGATCGCAACGAGTGAACTTGACATTGCCAGGATCAATAATAACTGGGGGAATGCCGGGAAATGGCCGGTAGTCTCTGCAGGCATTGGAAACACGGAGGCGCTGACCAACCTGAACCAACAACTTTCCAACGGCAGTGAAATCAAACGTAATGGGGTAACCAATAACATCCTTGCAGCCAACCTCTCGACAAACTGGAGGATCTACAATGGGATGCGGATACGTGCTACTAAGGAGCGGTTTGATGCTCTGGAAAAAATGTCCGAACTCCAACTAAAACAGGAGATCAATACGCTGACCCTGGATGTGCTTCAGGCATACTTCAATCTTGTCCGACTAAATATGCAGGCCAGGGCCACAAAGGCAATCATTGACCTGTCCAAAGAGCGGGAAAAAATCGCAGAAATAAGATTCAACGTGGGTAGTGCCGGAAAAACGGATCTGCTACAGGCCAGCATAGATTTAAACACCCAGCAGGTCAACCTGTCCAACCTCTTCCAACAGATCCGGGTTGGCAAATCCAATCTGAATACGCTCATGCGCAGAAATCCGAATGATGCCC
>CAJBZC010000363.1 GCA_903959965.1 uncultured bacterium | reverse complement strand
TCCAACCTCACCTATCTCATCGAGGCCTCAGGTGGTACCTGTGTGATCCGTACACCTCCTCCGGGCGCCAATATCCGCTCAGCGCACGACATGGGAAGGGAATTTCGCATGCTCTCCGCCCTGCAGCCCCATTTCGGACAGATCCCGAAACCGCTGGCCTGTTGCGAAGACGGCGCTGTCATTGGCACGCCATTTTTCGTGATGTCAAAGGTAGAAGGACGAATTTACAGACAACAAAAATCGCAGGATGCCCTACCCGCACCTGGAGAGATGCTTTCCATTTCAAGTGCTGCGGTGGATACGTTGGCAAAACTGCATTCCATCGATGTTCATGCGACTGGACTCGACGCCCTTGGACATCCCGAGGGCTATGTGAGCCGACAAGTGAACGGATGGATACGTCGATATCATCAATGTGCGACGGAGGATATCCAGGGCTTGCCAGAAACAGAAGCCTGGCTGCTGGACAACATGCCCGGAGACACAGCCCCGTCAGTCATTCACAACGACTTCAAATATGATAACCTGGTTTTCTCGATGACCGGTGATGCTCGTGTCGAAGCGGTGCTGGACTGGGAGATGTCCACCATCGGCGACCCGCTGATGGACTTGGGTACCATGCTGGCCTACTGGTCGGAACCTGGAGACGACCCGGCACTCAAACCCTTCAACCTGACATGGCTCCCCGGGAATCTCACCCGGGCTCAAGTGATTGACCGTTATGCTATACTACGTGGAATTGAAAGACCGAACCTTTGCTTCCACTATGTGTTCGGATGCTACAAGATCGGTGTTATCGTCCAGCAGATCTTCGCGAGATATCAGCGCGGACTCAGCACCGACAAACGTTTTGCAGGATTGACCCACGTATTAAGGGCTACCATAAGGCAGGCGATGGAAACCATCCGCACAGGACAAATTTGAGGATTCACACATTGGTACATACAATTTGACTGAAATGACATTAAAAGACATTCGAAAAGTGCTGATCATCGGATCCGGCACCATGGGACTTAGGATCGGACTTCAATCAGCCTGGAGCGGGTTTGAGACGATCATCCATGACATCCATCCCGAAAGTTTCGAGACAGCTCGAAAGGTGCAGTCTCGCATAGTGAAACATCTCATAGAACAGGGTTTGATGGATGAAATTACAGCGGCCACGACCCTGCGACGCATTAAATTCACGACAAACCTGCAGGAAGCCGCATCGGACGTTGATCTGGTCAGCGAATCGGTCATCGAGGATCTGGAGGTCAAACGGGAGGTCTGGCGAAAACTTGCCTCCTTCTGTCCCGATCACACGATCTTCACCACCAACACGTCCTATCTCCTGCCCTCTCAGATGGCGGAAGACAGCGGCCGTCCCGGACGTTTCTGTGCCTTTCATTTCCATGATGTCTTTCACGCCAACGTGGTGGATATCATGCCCCATGCCGGAACAGACCCCTGGGTTTCTGATCTGCTCATGGAGCTTGGACCCGTACTGAGACAAACGCCGATACTGGTAAAAAAGGAAGCGGCAGGTTATGTCTTCAATCAGATGCTCATGGCGCTGATCGGAGCGGCGGGCGCATTGGTTACTTATGACATCGCCAGCATCGAGGATGTCGACCACAGCTGGATGGGGAATTTCAAGATGGAGATGGGCCCTTTCGGTATCCTGGATGCCATCGGCCTGGATACCGCCTGGCATGTGACGAGCAACCAGAGAGATGGCAGAAGCCAGCGTTTTGCAGAACTGCTGCGATCCTATCTGGATGAAGGAAAGAAAGGGGTTAAATCAGGCGCTGGATTCTATAATTATCCGGATCCCGCTTACCGCCAACCCGGCTTCATACATCAAGTCAATTAAACAACTGACCATGAAACGCACGTACATCGACATGAACGACCTCCGGTTCCTGCTCTTCGAGGTACACGGAATCGAACGACT
>CAJBZC010000362.1 GCA_903959965.1 uncultured bacterium | reverse complement strand
CGGTAAGTCTTGAAGAGTCTGAATGGTTCCGACATGGATTGCCTCACCCAGACTTCCATTTCGCTATCGGATTTGAAGGAACGGATGTAGATATTTTTCGCCGGCCAGGTCAAATTTTTTGCACGAAACTGCATGCGGAGTGTATCCTCCTTACGTTTGAAAACATCGGATACCCTTCCGAAAGTTTTCTGGTAGTCGAGGAAAGAGTTCTGGGCGAGTCCGTCGCCCGCGGCCAGGAGGAAGAGCAAGGCCGCGGGGACGGCGGTGCGAAGGTTCAGCATGGATCTGGTTTGGTCGGCGTTTTTTGGCCTGACCATGCGCAAATATCGCGACTTCATCCGTTTTCTGTACCAATTCACCGTAGACTTTCGCCCGATAAATGTTAAAGATTGCCGCGGAGTTCCTGTTCCCGCTCGATGGCTTCGAACAAGGCCTTGAAATTTCCCTTTCCAAAGCTCTTCGCGCCTTTCCGCTGGATGATCTCGAAGAAGATGGTCGGCCGGTCTTCCACAGGCTTACTGAACAATTGCAGGAGGTATCCCTCATCGTCGCGGTCGACCAGGATGCCAAGTTCCTTAAGCGGGGTGACATCCTCATCTATGGGTCCTACCCGATCGAGCAGGTCATCATAGTATGATGTCGGTACCTGCAGAAATTCCAATCCCCTGCGTTTCAGTTCCGTCACGGTGGCAACGATATCGCTGGTGGCCATGGCGATATGCTGGACACCTTCTCCGTTGTGAAATTCCAGGTATTCTTCAACCTGCGACTTGCGGCGTCCCTCAGCTGGTTCGTTGATCGGAAATTTAACGTAGCCGTTGCCGTTACTCATGACCTTGCTCATGAGGGCAGAGTATTCGGTCGAGATATCGCTGTCGTCGAAGGTCAGGATGTTTCTGAAACCCATTACTTCCTGATAGAAATGGACCCAGTGATCCATTCGTCCCCATCCCACATTGCCGACGCAGTGATCAACATGAAGCAGTCCTGTTTCCGGTGTTTCGAAGCGGGTCTGCCATGGTTTGAAACCTGGCATGAAAATGCCCTGATAATCTTTGCGTTCCACAAACAGATGTACGGTGTCGCCAAAGGTGCGAATGCCGCTGACGACGCATGAGCCGTGTTCATCACGCAGTGTTTCCGGTTCCCGGAAGGACTCGGCGCCCCGGGCGGTCGTCTCACGCCAGGCAGAAGTGGCATCGGGCACCCGGATGGCCAGGGTGTGAACGGAATCGCCATGACGGTGGACGAAGTCAGCGACGGGATGGCTGCTGCGCAGCGCGGTGGTGAGGACAATGGTGATCTTCTGCTGGCGCAGCACGTAGCTGACCAGGTCCCTTCGTCCGGTTTCGGGACCGGCATATGCCAGGGGCTGGAAGCCCAGTACAGAGTGGTAGAAATGGGCGGCCTGCTTGGCATTGCCTACATAGAATTCGATGTGGTCGGTGCCTTCCAGGGGTAGGAAGTCGGCATGCCGGGATGGCATGGCATGGGGTGTATGCTCCATGTGCATGAAATTTGAGTTCAGTAAATAAGTTGAAGACGAATCAAAAAAGAAAGGCGCGGAGGAGCGCCATGATATTCAGTCCCGTGACCCCATGGCGAGTACCTCCATCAGGAGGCAGTAGGAAAGGCGTTCGTCGCCGAAGGTCTTGTATGGATAGTCGGGTACCATCAACACAAATATAAACAGAAGGCTGGTCCTTGCCAATCCATGTTGAAGGTCTTTGCTATCTTCACAGCGAAAAACGTAACGGATGCGTAAGATCGGCATACTCGGCGGCGGTCAGTTGGGCCGCATGATGTTGCAACAGGCGGCGAACTACCCGGTAGAAATATGGGTGATGGAGAACGATGAGCAATGCCCGTCGGCCAACCTCTGCCATCGGTTTGTGAAGGGTGACATCCGCGACAGAGAAGCGGTCATTGCCTTCGGCCGGCAGGTCGACGCGCTGACCATCGAAATAGAAAATGTAAGCCTGGAAGCCTTGCAGGTGCTGGAATCCGAGGGCATCCGGGTGTTCCCGAATACCAGGGCGCTGGGCATCATCAAAAACAAGATCCTTCAAAAGGAATACTACCGCGACCACCATCTCCCCACTTCTGATTTCAGGATCCTGCGGGATCTCAAAGACCTTGAATCGGCGGTCGGGGAACTGCCGGCTGTCCAGAAACTAGCCACCGGGGGATATGACGGACGCGGAGTAACAATACTCCGTCGTGCGGAAGATATACCGGGCGGATTCGATGCACCCTCTGTGCTTGAGAAAATGGTGGACATCGAGCGGGAACTGGCCATCATCGTGGCCATCGATGAGCGGGGCGGCCAGGCAGTTTTCCCGCCAGTGGAGATGGTCTTCGATCCGGCGTTGAATCTCCTGGATTATCAACTTTGTCCGCCTGATCTTCCGAAGGAAACCCTTTGGAAAGCGGAGGCGGTTGCTCAGTCGGTGGCCCGGAATCTGGGATCACCGGGATTGTTCGCCGTCGAGCTTTTCGTCGATCGTTCAGGTGAGATCCTCGTCAATGAGACGGCTCCCCGGGTACATAACAGCGGGCATCACAGCATCGAGGGCAATTTCTGTTCGCAGTTCGACATGTTGTTGCGTATTGTCCTCGGCTATCCGCTGGGTGATGCCGATATCATCCTCCCCTCTGCAATGATCAATCTCGTCGGGGCGGATGGATACGATGGAGAACCGGTTTATGAGGGACTCGAAGATGTGATGGCGATGGAACGCACGTTTGTGCACATCTATGGGAAGCG
>CAJBZC010000361.1 GCA_903959965.1 uncultured bacterium | reverse complement strand
GCGGTGCTGAAAATCTGGGGCTTTTCGTTAGGACTCGGTTTGCTATTCATCATCACCGGTTCACTTTGGCCTTTAATGATCATCCATTTCATCATCGATTTTGTCGGAGGATGGGCGGCCATGGCACTCAGCAGGAAAAAACATTTATAACACCCTGCCTCGATCATTATCCAGTGTTCAGCCTAAAAAAGGGTCTCCACAACCGGAGACCCTTTCCATTGATAATACGAATGCCTTGCATTGGCAAGAGGCGCAAAGCCACTGCTTCACTTAAGTTTTGACATCGCGGTGGAGATCCTATCCATCGCCTGTTCGATTTTTTCCATGCTGTTGGCAAAGGAGATGCGGATACAATCCGGCTCCCCGAAAGCTCGTCCCGTGACCGTGGACACATGTGCGACATTGAGCAGATACATGCAAAGGTCGTCGGCATCGTTGATGACATATGCTCCATCGGCCTTGCCGAAATAGGCCTTGATGACCGGAAAAACATAAAAAGCTCCATCCGGCTCCGCTACCTGCACTCCGGGGATCGCCTTCAAGCGTTCCAGCATGCGGGCGCGGCGACGGGTGAACTCCACATTCATCGCCAGGGTTGGGGCCATATCCCCCGTCAGGGCCGTGATGCCCCCCCGCTGGGTGACCGCATTCGCGCCGCTGGTGATCTGTCCCTGCAGTTTCTCGCAGGCCTTCACGACCGTGGGATGCGCAGCAATGTAACCAAGTCGGTAACCGGTCATGGCGTAGCCCTTCGACAGACCATTGAGAACGATGACCCGATCTTTCAGATCTTCAAACTGGCCAATACTCTCATGCTTACCCACGAAGTTGATGTATTCGTAAATTTCATCGGACAGGATGTAGACGTGTGGATGGCGACGAAATACCTCAGCCAGTGCGGTCAGTTCCTGAAGGGAATACACGGAACCACTCGGGTTACAAGGTGAGGAAAACATGAAGAGCGTAGTCTTCGGCGTGATGGCCGCTTCGAGTTCCTCCGGGGTTATCTTATATTTATTTTCGATACTGGTGCGTACCAACACAACTTTACCTTCGCAGAGTTTCACGATCTCGGAATAGGTGACCCAATAAGGCGTGGGGATCACAACCTCGTCGCCCTTGTCCACGATCGCCATCACCACATTGGCCAGGCTTTGCTTGGCACCGGTGGATACGATGATATTCTCCGGACGATAGTCAAGGCCATTGTCACGCTTGAGTTTCACGCAGGCAGCCTCTCGCAGTTCAGGATAACCGGCGACCGGTGTATAATGGCTCCAGTTTTCATCGACCGCCTTTTTAAGGGACTCTTTAATATGGACGGGCGTATCAAAATCAGGTTCTCCAAGCGAAAGGTCGATCACATCGACCCCCTGAGCACGAAGTTCGCGGCCCAGTTTCGCCATTTTCAGTGTTTCGGGTTCATTGAACAGGTCTAATCTGGAGGAAAGTCTCATGTCTGATTGTTTTCGGGGCCGAAGTTAACAAAAGCAACCGTGATTTCACGACGGCAACTGACAGTTCATGACAGTCTGCACCAAAACCCGTATCCATGGGAGTCTAAAAGCCCCGCTGAATTATAAGAAAAATCAAGAAGTTGGAATACTATTATGGCCTTAAAAAAAACATATCTTTGCCCGCCCCGACACGCGCTGCTTTCAGCGGTGTGTGCCGGCATTCTTAGCAACAAACATAATTCTGTATGCAATTTAAAGGTTTGGTAAGGGTCTTCGCCATACTGCTGATCCTGATTTCTGTGTTCCAGCTCCATTTCACCTGGGTGGTGAAGAACCATGAGCAAAAAATGGAGAAGAAGGCCCGCGCCTGGGTCGACGCCAACTACTCCGGTGCCGACACAGAAGTTAAGGAGACAGAGTACAAGAAAAGATTGCGCCGACTCTTCGACAGTACACGGGAAACAGTGGTAACTTATGGCCCCAGCGGTTCGATCTCTTATCAGAAGGCCAAGGAGCAGGAACTTAACCTGGGCCTTGACCTCCAAGGCGGTATGAGTGTCACCCTGGAAGTGGAACTGGAAGGTCTGCTCCGCTCGCTCTCTAACAATGGTAAGAATCCCGCCCTCTTGAAGGCCCTGGAAACCGCGAATCTGCGGAAGAAAAACAGCGACGCTGACTTCATTTCATTGTTCGTCCAGGCGTTCCGGGAACAGAATCCCAATGTGAAGCTCTCTGCGATCTTTTCCGGCGCCGGTCAGAGTACCATCAAAATCGAAGATTCCGACAACGTCGTGGAAACCAAACTCCGGGGATATGC
>CAJBZC010000360.1 GCA_903959965.1 uncultured bacterium | reverse complement strand
GTTTTTCTGACAAGGATCGGTTATATCTCAGTGGATATTTCGGGCGGGATGTATTTGATTTTGTGAACACCAGCCGGTCATTTGACATACAGATTCCCTGGGGAAATGCCACCATGACGGCCCGATGGAATCATGTATTCAACCCGCGTTTGTTCTCGAATACGACCCTGGTGTACAATGATTATAAATTCGATTTCAATGCACTGCAGAATGATTTCAGGCTCAGGTTGCAGAGCGGTATAAGGGATTACAATCTGAAAACGGATTTCGATTATTACCCTGCTACGTCTCATCGGATGAAATTTGGCGGGCAGTACACCTATCATCGATTTACCCCCTCAGTAGTGTCAGGCAGTCAGGATACGACGGTGTTTGCCCCAAACAACGCCCAGCTGAAATATGCCCATGAAGTAGCGGCTTACGTGCAAGACGAATGGGATGTGAGTGAAAAACTCAAGATCAATGCAGGCCTTCGCTGGAGCGCCTTTCAGCAGATCGGTCCATATCGGAAATATGTGCAGGATGCCAATGGCAACAAACTCGACAGCACCAATTATGGATCTGGCCAGCCGGTGAAGACCCATCATGGACTCGAGCCCCGGTTAACGGCCCGATACGCGTTCGATGATGAGTCATCATTAAAGATGTCTGCTACGCGGAACATGCAATACATACACCTGGTGAGCAATGCGGGTACCACCTTGCCGACGGATGTGTGGGTGCCCAGTACTTATCGGGTACGACCTCAGACGAGCTGGCAATACGCGGCCGGTTACTATCGCAATTTTAAGGATAATGCCTGGGAGACTTCCGTTGAAGTGTATTATAAATCGATGCGCAACCAGATCGAATATCGTGAGGGGTACACCCCATCGACAAGGGATCCGGAGGAGGAATTTATTTTCGGGAAGGGATGGAGTTATGGTGCGGAGTTTTTCATCAACAAGAAGCGGGGCAAATTCACGGGATGGATCGGCTACACGCTTGCCTGGACCTGGCGGAAATTCCCGGAGCTGAATGGCGGGGAAAAGTATCCGGCGCGGTATGATCGTCGGCATGACCTGTCGGTCGTTGCCATGTACGAACCCGGCGGCCGCTGGAAGTTCTCCGGTGTATTCGTGTATGCAACCGGAAATGCCATTACGCTGCCCGAACGGTTTTACATCTTCGAGGGTGTGTTGACACAGGAATACAGTAAGGTAAATCAGTACAGGTTAAATCCATATCATCGGATCGATCTGTCTGCCACTTACACTCCGAAGCAGAAGGAGTCCAGGAAATTGAAATCAAGCTGGGTGTTCAGTGTCTACAATGCTTACAGTAGGATGAATCCATACTTCCTCTATTTTGATCAAACGGGTAGTCCGTACGACGGAACCTTGCAGGTGAAGGCCATCCAGGTATCTCTATTTCCTGTGTTACCTTCAGTGACCTGGAATTTCAAGCTCTGACAAGGTAGCAGTCGGCTTAATGCCATTTGTTAAATGTCGCTTATAGCGCATTGGTCATCAGTAATTAAGAATCGATTGCTATTGCTTTAGTCTGAATCTTACCGCACCGTTCACATCTTCGGTTGAAGTGATGTTCACTTCATAGCGCTTATCCCGGGCGGTTACGACCATGAGGGCGGTATTGGGGGGAATAGAGCCCAGGTTTTCGGCATACATCACAAGCTCGTTGTCGGGTTTATTTCGATCGAGCACCAGATCCAGAGAGATGGGAGTGGTGGACAATCTTTTCTGAGCCACCATGAGTTTGTTATTGAAGAACAGGGAGACGGTATCGCCATCAACTTGTCCGTTGTCATAGAGTTCGACCTTAAATTGAGGGACATCGAGTTCGATAACTTCTATGTATCGTTTTGTCCGTTGCTCGATTTTTCCACCCTCTTTTTCCTGAGTTGTGGCCACGGGGACCGAAGCGGATGCAACAGGAGGCGTCGCAGGTTTTCCCGGGTCGCTTCGGGCGATGATTGTTTGAGGGGGGGCGTCCGCCGGTCGTTCTCGCGTTCCTGTTGTAGGAGGTTGAATGCGTGGTGTCACCGCCAGTACTGGAGGTTGTGTTTGTGGTTTGACCGGCTTAAATGCCGGTGGTTGAACCGGTTTTGAGGGGTTTGGTTTATTGATGGCCAGAGATTTTTCCGAAGGGGCAGGTGCCGTTCCCAATGGCGTCCTTTTAGTAATATCTGGGGCTGGTGAAGCAGTTTTTAATTTCGCCAGCGATCGTCTTTCGAGGTTGGTCAATCCATTTTGCGGAGGTTCTTTTTCACTGGCGGGGCGCCATTTGCCTTCGAGTACTTCCCGATCTGACTGCCGCAGGTAGGTCAGCCGGTGGGTTTGGAAAAGATCCTTGAAATCCGGAGGTGTATTTGATTTCACCTTTTCTGTTTCAGTAACTATGACGGATTTGCTGCCCTTGTCGTAACTCCCTTCCAGGCGGCAGATCACGTAATGTCTTTTGCCCGAAATCATGAAATAGGTGTAGGAGAATCCATCCACACGATCACCTTTCACATCCAGTTCCATGACATATTCCGTCTTGCCGCCAAAGGGATCATTGGCCGTTGCAAAGGAGCCAGACCATTGTCCGCTAAGGTTCTGGCTGTAAGCTACAGCGCAGGTGCAGAACAGTGGGATCAGCAAAAACCTTCTAATCAAAGATGTACCCATATATTCACAAAATTGACCGTTCACCGGCGATCGTTTGCAATTTAATCAGTTATGGCCGTACGTAAACCGGCCAGGAATGGAATTATGCGCGAATATGTTGACAGGCAATCTGCAATATTATAGAGGTTCTTTAGTGTTGCAGCCCAATAGTTCGTTAATTTTGCACCCCGATGCGGATTCTTTTCGATCTTTCTTTGCATTCCGCAGCAAACTGAGCCAATGATGATCAAGATAAGTTTTCCTGACGGTGCCGTCCGTGAGTATCCTGAGGGTTCCAGTGCTTTGGATGTCGCCCGCTCCATTTCTGAAGGACTGGCCAGAAAAGTGCTGGCTGCCATGGTGAACGGAAATGTATGGGATGCATCCCGCCCGATTCATGCCGATGCCAGTCTCAAATTACTGACCTGGGATGACACCGAAGGACGCAGCACCTTCTGGCATTCGTCTGCACATCTCATGGCGGAAGCAGTGGAGTCTCTTTTCCCCGGGGTGAAATTCTGGGTAGGACCGGCGGTGGATCGTGGTTTCTACTATGATATGGACCTGGGCGGCAGAACCATGACAGAGGAAGATCTCCGTAAGTTGGAAACCAGAATGAATGAGCTGGCCAGGCAGGGCAATGCCTATGTCCGTCAGACGATATCCAAGGATGACGCCGTCAGATATTTCTCCGACAAGGGGGATGAGTAT
>CAJBZC010000359.1 GCA_903959965.1 uncultured bacterium | reverse complement strand
CCCACAGAGAAATTCTTCTGGGATTTCATCCCTTTTATTTCAACGACAGATTCTACCTGGCGGAAAAGTGATTCCAGAAATCATTCCTTGTTTTATGAGTATTCCGGCAGGTTCCTGGACATGGCCAAAAAATCCGGACGTCCCTTTTTCTTCATGGCCAATACCCATGATCCGCACAGGCCATTTGTTGGGACTGTGCAGGACTCCATACTTGTTGCGCAAAAGCATCATTCCATCGGGAAGAAATTCAATCCCTCCGAGATCTATGTACCTGCCTTCCTGCCCGACCTGCCTGATATCCGAAAAGAAGTTGCACAATATTATGGATCGGTCAACCGGGCGGATCGAAACATCGGTGCCGTATTGCAGGCCCTGAAAGAAAGCGGACTTACTGAAAATACATTGATCATATTTCTAAGCGATCATGGTGCTTCACTTCCCTTTGGAAAGTCGCAGTGTTATCTCAACAGCAATAAGACCCCCTTCATACTGAAATGGCCAGGCCAGGTAAAGGGAGGATCGATCGATTCCACAAACTTCATCTCTGCGATCGATGTGATGCCCACGATCCTTGAGTTACTTTCTTTGCCTAATGTCCCTGATATGGACGGGAAAAGTTTTTTGCCGGTCCTCCAGGGAAAGCGTCAAAAAGAGCGGAAACATGTCTTCACAACGTATTATCAAACCTTTGCCAAAACCCGTTATCCCATGCGTTGCATCCAGAGCGAGCGCTATGGATACATTTACAATTTCTGGTCTGATGGGAAACTGAAAATGACTGGAGATGCAACCGGTGGATTGACCTGGAATGCCATGCTCAAGGCAGAAAAATCGGATCCATCGATCGCGGCACGGGTTGAACTATACCGGCACAGGATGCGGGAGGAATTTTATGATTTCAGCAATGATCCGGATGGGCTTCACAACCTGATCAATGACCCCGCCTATGCAAAGGATATCGATCGCTTGCGGGATGAAATGCTGAAGATGATGAAGCAATATCGCGACCCTGCCTTTGTTGTGTACAGAGACCGGCATATCCCGGGCGTTGTTGAGCAGTTCATGGAAGATCAGCGGAAAAAGGCATTAAAGACCGTTCCAAACAAGGCATTATAGTCAATGAACCACAGGATCATGCGCTCAAAAACTTATATTTATTTCCGATGCAGATGGCAGCTATTGTTGATCCCTTTGTTGTTTCTCTCTTCAGGAAAAGTCTGTGCTCAGCTAAGCACAAGCCAGTTGTTCTCAGACAATATGATACTGCAGCGGGCAAAGCCGCTCAAGATCTGGGGTTGGTCGCAGCCCGGGGATCAAATTTCGGTTCGTTTTGAAAAACAGGTCAAGCAAACGAGTGCCGATACCAGCGGATCCTGGCAAGTTTATCTCGATCCCCTTCGCGAAAACAATAAGCCACAGGAACTGATCATCATTGGACGCCGGGATACCCTCATCATCCGGAATGTATTGGTCGGAGATGTCTGGTTGCTGGGTGGGCAGAGCAATATGGAAATGGATCTGGATCGGATTTACAATGGTGATCTGGAAGTGGCGTCTGCCAACTTCAATGCCATTCGCTTAATGACCATTCCGAGGCAGACGGGTGTTCGGCCCACTAAAAACTTCAAGCCGATCAATGAGTATGATGATTGGCTGGGTCGTTATGATCAGAAAGGTGAATGGTTCATGTGCAACAGTCAAACCGTAAAGACATTTTCCGGCATTGGTTACATTTTCGGCCGGCGCCTGCATATGGCTTCGCAGCTACCCATCGGGCTGATTGATGCGTCACTGGGCGGGACGACCCTTGAAGCGTGGTTGCCTCCCTCAACCTGGACCGCCTCTGAAGAAAATAAGCAGATCCTGGTTGAATGGGACCGTAAAGCCGCAGCATTCGATCCGATCACCAATCTCGCTAAAAAGGTGGAACAATGGGAGATCAGAACGAAGGAACGTAAGGCACAGGGACTGGAACCCATGCCGAAACCCCTGAAGCCTGATGAGTCTCCACATGCCAACCGGAATTTTCCCGCCGCGTCTTTCAATGGCATGATCCACCCTGTCGCAGGCTTATCGCTGAAGGGCATCATATTTCATCAGGGGTACAATAATGCACTGAGCAATGATGCTCGGCCTGTGCTTTACGCAAAAAATATGTGTCTGCTCATTACATCGTGGAGACAGATATTTAGCGACAATGCCCTGCCATTCGGCATCATCGAACTTAGCGCCGGAGGGACACCCCAAACAACGGATAACCTTGAAATTCAGATGACGGATGCCGCACCTTTCATCCGTGAGGCGCAATTTGTGGCATATCAGCAACTGAAGCACGTAGGCATTGCCGGTGCTTACGATCAGCAGGAAAACTGGTTCCATCCCAGGAAAAAGATCGAACCGGCCGAACGCATGGCCCGCTGGGCACTTGACCTGTATTACAACCTCCCTCTTGGGTGGATGCCGGCCAGTCTGGTTCGTATGGAGGTTAGGTCAGACTCCGTTCTCCTTCATTTTGATCGGGAGATAAAAACCCATGACGACAGAGACTTCGAAGGCTTCACCATCTCCGGAGGGGATCGTCATTTTTTTCCTGCTGTGGCTGATTATTTCAAGCACAAGCGGGGAACGGCTGCGCAAGATTCGCTGGATAAGAAGATACTTGTGCTGAGATCTGCATTGGTTTCCCAACCCCAGCATGCACGGTATGCGTGGGCCAGAAAT
>CAJBZC010000358.1 GCA_903959965.1 uncultured bacterium | reverse complement strand
GCTCTGGTACGCCCAGGAAGTGGAAGGCATTCGCAGGGATGTCCGCGTCATTAACTACAGCCTGCTGGGTATCGACTGGTACATCAACCAGTTGCGATACAAGGTGAACGAAAGTGCACCAATCGATGTGATCTGGTCGGCCGATAAGATTGAAGGCAACAAGCGCGACTTCGTTCGCTTCTATGAACGGCCGGGCGTATCCGACCAGAACCGCTATGTTGATCTCTACAGCCTGATGAGTGATTTCATCGGCAGCGACAAGCCCGAAAATATGCTGCCCACGCAGAGCGGTGACATGATGAACTACCTGCCGGTGAAGAAAGTGAGCGTGCCGGTAGATGCCGAACTCGTTCGCAAGAATGGAACAGTTAATGCCGGGGACTCCATCCTGTCGGAAATCCGATTCGATCTGCCACGTGACCTGCTCCTGAAAAACGACATGGCCGTTCTGAATATCATCGCCGCCAATAAATGGCAGCGTCCCATTTACTTCACTTCCCCCTTCGGTGAACTTGGTTTCGGTCAGTATCTGCGCAACGATGGTATGAGCTATCGCCTTGTACCGATCAGCGGACAAGGCATGGTGAACGATGGTTGGGCATATGAAAAACTGCTGAAAGACTTCGCCTTTGGCGGATCTGATAAAACAGGAGTCTATTACGATGAAGAGAACCGCCGTCATCTGCTGGGCATTCGTCAGTCCTTTGCCGAAATCGCCGGCAGCCTGGCCATGAACGGCCGTCAGGAAGAAGCAAGGAAACTGCTTAATCGTCTCGACAGCAACATGCAGGCGGATAACGTTCCATACGGTATGGTAAGTCGCCAGAACCAACATAACATGGTCAGCGCCCAGCTGGCGGAAGCGGCCTATCGTGCCGGCGACAAGGCCCTGGGTGACAGGATAGCAGGCGCCGTGAAAAAGGATATTCAGGAACAACTCGCCTACTATGCTTATCTGGGAGGGATGTCCACCGAAGAACTCATGGCCGGCATCCAGCAGATCATGTCCAACCAGGCCGACAATCTGAGCAACCGTCAACGCGGGATGTTCATTGATATTCGCCAGGCTTTTGGCCTGCAGGAGTACCTTCGGAACATCGAATCGACCCTGGCTCCGATGCAGGTGGAGAAACAACCGGCGGCTACCGATACCGCAGAACCGAAATAACCTCTAAAAATCAGCAAATGATCAGGCGGCAGGGGCAACCTTTCCGCCTTTTTCTTTGTCTATTACAGTAGGACACACCCGCATGACAGGATACCGTTTCAGCAAATTCGACCCGGAAGCACAGGGGAAACCCCCGTTCGACCGACTATTGGATATCTTCCTTCAACTGCTCTCCCATACCAGCGGGGATGCCACCGAGGCCCTCGACTGGATGAACCAGCTCGACCGAAAGTACCAGCTTACAGATGATAGCTACGGAATGGGCGACTTCATCGAGGAGCTCCGCGAACGCGGATACCTCAAAGAAGATCCACAAACCGGGGCCTTCAGCATCAGTCCGAAAACGGAACAAAACATCCGCCAGCGCAGCCTGGAAGAGATCTTCGGCAAACTGAAAAAATCCAACCGAGGTGATCACCAGACCTTCAAGCCAGGTGCAGGCGACGAGCAGAATCCAGAAACCCGGCCTTTTAGATTTGGAGATGCCCTTGAGCAGATCGACTTTGTAAGCTCCATCCGAAATGCCCAGATCCAGCATGGCATTGATGGATTCCGGATGCAGGAGGATGATCTGGAGATCCGCGAAACAGATTTCAAGGCACAGACCTCTACCGTGCTGATGATCGACATCTCACATTCTATGATCCTCTATGGAGAGGATCGCATCACCCCCGCCAAAAAAGTGGCGATGGCACTGAGTGAACTCATACGGACCAAATACCCCAAAGATACCCTCGACATAGTGACCTTCGGAAATGATGCCACCCAGATCGAGATGAAGGATATCCCCTACCTCCAGGTTGGCCCCTTTCATACCAACACCGTCGCCGGCCTTGAGATGGCCATGGACATCCTCCGGCGACGCAAGAATCCGAACAAGCAGATATTCATGATCACGGATGGCAAACCGACCTGTCTCAAAATCGGAGGAAAGTATTACAAGAACGCTTTCGGTCTCGACCGGAAGATCACTGCCCGCTGCCTGAACCTGGCAGCCCAGTGCCGGAAACTGAAGATCCCGATCACCACCTTCATGATCGCAAGCGACCCTTACCTGCAACGTTTCGTGAACGAATTCACGGAAACCAACCAGGGCCGGGCGTTCTATGCAACCCTCGACAGACTCGGCAGCTTTCTGTTCACCGATTTTGAGAATGGAAAACGCCGGAATGTTTACTGATATCCTAAAGACCAATAACCCATTATGACAATACGACCTGCCACATTTGGCGATTTGAAGGCTGCTGGCTATACCCCGAGAAGCGTGAAGGAAGAAATTCGTGAAAATCTGATCGCCAGCATGGGTGATGGGACACCCGCTTTCCCGGGTATCCTCGGTTATGAAGACACGGTCATTCCTGACACGGAACGTGCCCTGCTATCCCGGCATAACATTCTGTTCCTGGGACTGCGTGGTCAGGCAAAGACCCGGATGGCCCGACTGATGACAGAGCTGCTCGATGAATACATCCCGGTGGTCGAGGGCAGCGAAATCAATGACGATCCCTTCCAGCCGTTATCTGCAAAAGCCCGTCGCATCCTGGCAGAAAAAGGAGACGATACCCCGATCCGCTGGCTGCACAGAAGTGAGCGATACGGCGAAAAACTTGCCACCCCCGATGTCAGTGTGGCGGATCTGATCGGAGACATCGACCCCGTAAAGGCCGCCAACCTGCGCCTGAGCTTTTCTGATGAGGATGTGATCCACTTCGGGATCATCCCCCGCAGCAACCGATGCATCTTTGTGATCAACGAACTGCCCGACCTGCAGGCCCGCATACAGGTGGCGCTGTTCAATATCCTGCAGGAAGGCGATATCCAGATCCGGGGGTTCAAACTCCGGATGCCGCTGGACATCCTCTTCGTGTTCACTGCCAACCCTGAAGATTATACTAATCGGGGGTCGATCGTCACTCCGCTGAAAGACCGCATCGAAAGCCAGATCCTCACGCATTATCCCAAGACCGTGGATACCGCCCTGGCCATCACGGCGCAGGAAGCATCCCTTCACCCGGCACAGCGCGAGCGGATCTCCGTTGATGAAATCATCAGACGGATCATCGAACAGGTCTCTTTCGAAGCCCGTCAAAGTGAACTGGTGGACCAGAAAAGCGGTGTCTCTGCACGTCTGACCATCTCCGCCCTGGAAAATGCCGTCAGTGCCGCAGAACGCCGGGCAATCCTGAACAAGGAAAAACATACTCAGGTATGGATCGGAGATCTCTCCGGCATTATTCCTTCCGTTACCGGCAAGATAGAACTCGTTTATGAAGGTGAACAGGAAGGTCCTTACCAGGTTTCCCTGAACCTGCTGGAGCGATCCATCCGGACCGTCTTCGCCCGATATTTCCCCAGTCCGGACAGTTTCAAGAAGCGTAAAGGCAGAGATTCCGCCACACAGGAGAATCCCTTCCGAAGCATCATCGGCTGGTTCGATAAAGGCAATCATGTTGACCTTTCCTTTTCATCGAGCGACGAACACCGACGACTGGAGCTTTGGAAGGTTGACGGGCTTCATGCATTGGTGAAGGCAAAACACCCCAAGGCATCCGAAGATGAACAACTGTTGCTGATGGAATTCGTCCTCCACGGCCTGGCCTCCTATTCACTGATCAGCAAAAAGACACTGGATCGCCGCATCGAGTTCAGGGATCTGATGGGATCCATGCTGGATTTGAAGGGTGATGAAGATGAGGAGGAAAATCTTGATGAAGATGATCTGTAAAAGCCATAGGATCAAGTGTTGAGGGCTTTTGAGCGTGCCATCATTTGATCATATTCCAGGATCAACACTCCACGTTCCTCTGTCTTCACCGACTGGATCATTGCGCGTGCAACATCTACGGCAGATATGCCCCGGTAGCGACGCCAGCTTCCTAATAGGAATGGATCTATTTTTGGCCATACCCATTGTGCGATTCGCTCTGCGGGTCGATGTTCCGCGCGTTTACCCATCAGCAGGGAAGGCCTGACGATGATGGTCAATGGGACACCTTGCTCCATCACGGTTTCCTCAGTGACTCCCTTCAATTTGATGTAAAAATTATAGGCATTGTTTGGGTCCGCTCCTACTGCTGATACCAGTGCGAACGCGCGCACACCAGCCTCTGACGCAAGTTTCGCCGCATTGACCGGAATGTCAAAATCAATGGTTTTGTACAGATCCCGGTCGCCCTTCACTTTTCGCATCGTCGTTCCAATCGCGACGAAGACAACAGAGGCCCCTTTCATTGACTTTTGCATCGCCTCGAGATCTGACAGATCGATAACCTGTTCTTCCAATCTCGGATGAGATCGTCCGATTGATCTCCGACCGACCACTCGGATCACATCATGATCCGGGTCTTCCAGAAGGAGTTCGAGAAGTGCTCCGCCTACCAGTCCGCTGGCGCCAAATAATACGGCGATCCTTTGCATCTTATTTATATTTATTTATTCCCGGACTGGCGCCCGTCAAACGGGATCCGCGTCCGTATCAATGATGACAGACCTCAGGATCTTATCATTTCCGATGATGGCGAACTGCTGCGCGAGCAGTTGTCTGGCCCTTCGGATCAGCGAGGCTTCCTTGGGCAGTTTCAGCATCAATTCGGTAAGATACATCTGCCGGACTCTGTTGACCACGGGCTCTGCGGGACCGATAATATATGACGCCAGTTCTCTGGAAAGATTATTGGCAAAAAGCCGGGCTGCAGCTTCCGTCCTGTCCTTGTATTTATGTCGGAAGGTCAGCAGGATGATCCTGTAGAATGGTGGATAATGAAAGCGTTTACGCCCTTCGATCTCAAAGGCGAAGAATCCCTCGTAATCATGCCGCACAACAAAATCCAGGATCGGATGTCCGGGCTGGGAGGTCTGGATCAGCACTTTTCCCCTGCTGCCTTTTCTTCCGGCCCGACCGCTCACCTGTTCCATCAACTGGAAGGCCCGTTCGTTGACCCTGAAATCTGCGAAGCTCATCAGACCATCAGCATCGAGGATACCCACCAATCCAACATGATCGAAATCCAGCCCCTTCACCACCATCTGGGTTCCTACGAGGATATCCAGTTGATGCTGTTCGAAATGCTGAACGATCTGGTCGTGCGCCGTCTTCCCGCGCACGCTGTCGACGTCCATCCTGGCTACCCGAGCATCCGGTAAAAGCAGTTGAAGTTCCTCCTCGATGCGCTCCGTACCGAAATTCCGTTCCTGCCAGTTGGCGCTCCCACAGGCCGGACAGGTCAGCGGACGCGGATAGGTGGTGCCACAGTAATGACATTGTAGCCGGTGCAGGAGCTTGTGATAGGTGAGGGTGACGTCGCAGTGGTCGCAATGCGGTATGAAATTGCAGGTACCGCAGATCATGTAGGGCGAATAGCCGCGGCGGTTTTGAAAGAGGATGGCCTGCTTACCGGCCGCCAGGGTTTCCTGCAGGGCGGTTTGAAGGGCCGGGGAAATAATCACGCGGCCACTGCTGCCCCGCTGCACGGCTCGGATATCGAGGATTTCGATGGATGGCATTTCCAGGCCACCGTATCGCTCCTTCATGGTTACGAGTCCATATTTCCCGGTGATCGCATTGTGATAGGATTCGATCGAGGGGGTGGCGCTGCCGAGCAGGGTCTTCGCCCCTACCTGTGACGCAAAAAAGATGGCAGCATCCCGGGCATTGTATCTGGGGGCAGGATCCTGCTGCTTGTAAGATCCGTCGTGTTCTTCGTCAACAATGACCAGGCTGAGGTCGGAAAAGGGCAGAAACAGGGCGGAACGGGCGCCAAGTATAATACGAGCTTCTCCGGTCCGCACCCGGTTCCAGATCTCGACCCGTTCATTGGGATTGAACTTGGAATGATAGACCGATATGTATCCGCCAAAATGATGTTGCAGTCGCCGGATGGCCTGTGCCGTCAGCGCGATCTCCGGAAGGAGGTATAGCACCTGTCCGCCTTTACGAAGTTGTTCCTCGATCAGTCGGACATACACCTGTGTTTTACCGCTGGAGGTGACCCCGTGCAACAGACAGACAGGCTTCTCTTCAAATCGCGCGCGGACCTCGGAAAGGGCCTGTTCCTGCAGGGGCGATAGGGTGAAATCGATGTGTACTTCCTGTGGCAGGTGCAGTATCCGATCGACGGAACGTTTTTCGGCAATGAGGATCCCCTTCGTTACGAGGGCCTTCAACTGGGCGGAGCTGGCGCCCGACTTCTTCAGGAGTTCCGTCTGACTGACCTCTCCCTCTGTCTTTTGAAGGTGCAAAAATGCGAGCAGCAGTTCCATTTGACGCTCCGCCCGGCCACCCCAGCCATCGAGCAAATCAGCCAGCCGGTCTTCTGACTGGTAATCAGGGTGAAGTCGTATAAAGGTATCCCGCTTGGGGATATATCGCTCTTTGAGGGATTCCCAGGCATGGCAGACTTTCTTCTCGATGAGTCGCTTGACAACAGGCAAAACGTGAGAAATGTCCAGGATCGACTGTACCTCTTCGAGCTTCAGTTCCTTGCGGAGTAACAATCCCTCTGCTACCAGGTATTCGTTGTCGTCCAGCTGCGAGAAATCTTCCCCGTATTCTTCGTTGAACACCAGGGTGGTCTCGCTGTTGAGCTTAAAATGCGTGGGCAATGCCGCTGCCATCACTTCTCCCTCACTACACAGATAATAGGAGGACAACCACTGCCAGAGTTGAAGCTGGGGCTCGAATACGACCGGCTCACTGTCGAGGACGTTCAGGATGGGTTTGGGTTCGAAGGCTGCCGGTTTGTCGGGGAATACCGACTTGACGATGCCCGCATACCGTTTCTTTTGACCGAAATTCACTTCCACCCGGATGCCAGGTGTCACCACAGGCTGCATCTCCTCCGGGATGGCGTAAGTGAAGGTCTTGGGGACGGCCAGTGGTATGATGATCTCGGCGTACATCCTTGCTTATCCGTTTTTTCGCGCTGAACTCATCGCCTGCTCCATGATGGCATACACCCGCTGTTTCAGGGATTCCATATCATCCAGGGTCAATCCTTCCACCGGAATCGGTTCGAGGAAGACGGATCTGGAGGGACCTGGTGTCAGGGAAAAGAAATGACGATGATGCATCCGGTCCCAGGCGTCCAGGAGCACGACAGGGAGGATGGGGGTCTGTGTTTCAATGGCGATGCGGAAAGCCCCGTTGTAGAAAGATTTCAGGGGTTGGTCGGTTTCATTGAACGTACCTTCCGGGAAGATCAGAATGGAGATGCCGTGATCGAGGGCCCTGCGCAGGTCGACCAGACTGCGGGCCCGATCTTCCTTATTTCCCCGATCCACCATGATCACAAACACACGGTAGATCCAACCGAATACGGGGATTCGTTTCAGATCATGCCGACCCAGCGCGCGAAAAGGCTGTCGGATCGATTCGACCGCGATGGCGGCATCTAAGTATGATATGTGATTGAGGACGAAAATGTATTGTTGTTGGGGATCCGGACGATGACGGTAGATATTTCGGTGTCTGATTCCAACCAGACGAAACCAGATGGCGGACCAAACCCTGAGACCGCGCAGGATCAGATTTCCTCCCCGGACAGGGCCCAGGAGGGCTGCCAGCATGATGAAGGGAAAGACGACCACCATCATGGCCAGGAAGAGGAGAAAGGCATATGTCGTGTAAACGATGCGCAGCGGGGCGACGATCTGATGTGGAATGCTCACATGCTAAATTTGGGTTGTCAAAGATACATCATCCATTCCTGCGCAAGTTATCCGGAACGGTCTGAGATCATATTCAAAACGATATGAATGAAGTAACTTTGCACCGCCATGTCAGAAGCCAGAACCGTTGCTTTTCATACCCTGGGTTGTAAGCTCAACTTTTCCGAGACTTCGGCGCTGTCGCGGCTGCTCGGACAGGAAGGTTTTGTGCAGCGCGAATTCACGGAAGAGGCTGATGTCTACGTCATCAACACCTGTTCAGTGACAGAAAACGCCGACCGGGAGTGCCGGCAGCTGGTGCGCCGCATCCAGCGACGTACCCCCGATGCATTCGTCGTGATCACCGGATGTTATGCCCAACTGAAGCCTGCGGAGATCGCTTCGATCCCCGGGGTTGATCTGGTATTGGGTGCGGCGGAGAAATTCAACATCGCCACGCATCTGCGCGACCTCACCCGTGGGGATTCCGCCCGCATCTGCAGTTGTGATATTGGGGAAGTCGCCGGTTTCAATGCGTCTTTTTCGGTGGACGACCGTACCCGTACTTTTCTGAAGGTACAGGACGGATGCGATTACACCTGTACTTTCTGCACCATTCCGATGGCCAGGGGAAAGAGCCGCAGTGACAGGATTGAAAACGTCGTGCGGCAGGCTCAAATACTGGCGGGGAAAGGCGTGAGAGAGATCGTCCTGACGGGTGTCAACCTGGGTGACTTCGGAAGGAGGCAATCGGGATCGGAAGACGGGGAAGAGGACTTTTTAGGACTCTGCCGGGCGCTGGAATCTGTGGCAGGCATCGATCGATACCGGATCTCCTCCATTGAACCCAACCTGCTGAGTCCGGAGATCATCGAACATGTGGCCGGCAGTGGCCGGTTCATGCCGCATTTCCATATCCCCCTACAGAGCGGGAGCGACCGGATCCTTGGACTGATGCGCCGGCGATACCGCCGGGCACTCTATGCCGAGCGGATCGGGCATATCCGCTCTTTGATGCCTCATGCCGGCATCGGCGTGGATGTGATCACCGGCTTCCCGTCTGAATCCGATGAAGATTTCCGGGAGACCTTCGAATTCTTGCACGAGCTGGATGTGAGTTACCTACATGTGTTCACCTATTCTGAGCGTGACGATACGAAAGCGCTGGACATCAAACCTGTCGTTCCGGTACAGGTCCGTCAGGAACGTAACAAGACATTGCGAAACCTTTCTTACATGAAGCTTCGGCATTTCACCGAAAGACATGCGGGACAGACCCGTCCGGTGCTTTTTGAGCACCAGGACCGCGATGGAATGATGGAGGGTTATACCGATAATTACATCCGCGTCAGGGCTCCTTTCCGGGCGGAATGGGTAAACCAGATCGTGGATTGGAGACTTTGATGAGTTTATTTGACGAAAACCCAACCAAAGCGTGAACAGATCCGTTATATGAAGAAATACCGCTGATGAAGCGATTCCATGTCAGCATCAAGTTCGAGATGGACGAGGAATTCATGATGTCAATTCCTGAACACAGGGAAATCATCAACCGGCTCATCGAAGCGGGGGTAATCGATCATTACGCGGTTACTATGGAAACCATGCGCTCCTGGATCACTTTCACCGCCTCTTCAAAACGTGAGGTAGAGGAACATCTCAGGTCTTCTCCTCTTTATCGTTATTGGAAATATGTGATCGAGGAACTTTTTGTGGTAGATGGAAAGCCTTACCGCTTTCCTGCCTTCCAGTATAACTGATTTGGGCTTTTCCTAAAGCGCTGAACCTGCCCGTTCGATAATACGTTTCATGACAGCGTTTGGACTGAGGTATTGATCGAAATACGCCCTGGCATTTTTCTCGAGCCGGGCATGAAGTTCCGGATCAGACTGTAATAACCTGATCTTGGCTTCAATATCTTCCACGGAACCGTCTGTCAACAGCCAGTGTTCGCCGTCCACCAGCGGTTCCGGAAACATCCGGACGGGAGGTGTGGAAATGATTGCCTTGCCCCAGGCCATGAACTCGGGGAGTTTCCATCCATGACATTGCTTAACGGCGGGCGTGTTGAATACTACGAAAGACCTGCCAATCTTTTGACGATAGATCTCCAGTGATTCGAAGGCCGCCCCGATGTAGGGGTAATAACCGAAATGTTGTCCGTCTGCACGTGGAGCAAACCCTCCCTCGAAACGGAGTCCACCCGCTCTTTTCACGGCATCCATGAAATGAACCCGGTTATCATTGGCCACCTTGTCATCCTTCCAGAGGGTTGACACGAAATGAACATAATCCGGCTTCGATGCCTGTGCTTCACGGTATCCGTCATATTTCAGTCTCCTGAGTGAAGCCTTGTAGCTGGAAAAATACTCAGCAACGGAAGGGATGCGGGACCCCGCTGCCAGAAAATTGCGCAAGGCCAAAAACGGGATAATCCATTTGGGAAGGCGTCTGATGCCCAGACTGGCTGGTCCAATGGGTAGCATTTTGCCATACATGTCAAAATCCTCCGGCGTCAAATTGACTTTGGCATAAACATCTGCCCAATCATACACCTGTTTCCTGAATGTCCGGGTGTCTCCGAAATCAATGATGACCTTTCTGACCTCTTTACCGATTCCCTCGAACGTCATCGCAACGTAGTCACGCGTGTGCTTAAATGCACGGAATGGTTTGGGGTCATAAATAATCCGGACATCGGGGAGCATACCGGCTCCTTCCAGGTAATAGAAAGAATATAAAGGATCAAAGGATGGATCGACGCGAATGATCATGTGGGATTCTTGTTTGACTGAGTTTTATCAACAAACGTAACTCCTTAACGTAAAGTGGACGCAGCTTTGGTATTAACGATAAAATGATCGAAATCCTTGCATTCAATAAAGGAAGCCAACAAATTTTATCTTTGAAAATAAACTGTGAATCATCCTTATCCCATACAAGATTACGCTGCTTTAAACTTCGTGGTTGCTGATAAAGGCATATTTCTGTTAATTTTCGCCATAAACTAAACCTATCAACACCATGAACTGCAGACATTGTCAGAGCCCTCTTTCCATCACGTTGGTTAACCTGGGGGAATGCCCACCCTCAAATGCCTATCTCTCAAGCATAAAGGAGTTCGGGGAAGAAAGGAGTTTCCCGCTCAAAGTAATGGTTTGCTCTCAGTGCAGGCTGGCACAAACCGTCGATTATATAGATCACAGGCAGCTTTTTGTAGACAATTATGCATATCTGAGTTCTTTTTCTTCCAGTTGGCTGGCACATGCAAAAAACTATGTGCAGCAGATGGCAGATCGGTTCCATCTTGGACCAGACAGTTTTTTGATTGAGGTGGCGGCAAACGATGGCTATTTGCTGCAATTTGTTAAAGAATTGGGCATCCCCTGCCTGGGCATCGAACCTACCAAACTGGCGGCCAAGGCCGCTCGAAAAAAGTCTATAGAGACGCTCGAAGAATTCTTTGGCCTGGCATTGGCGAAGAAACTGTTGTCACAGGGTAAACAAGCTGATCTGATGACTGCAAACAATGTACTGGCGCATGTTCCGGATATCAATGATTTTGTGTCCGGCTTTTCCATGCTGTTGAAGCCCCATGGTGTCGTCACGTTTGAATTCCCCCATCTGAAAAACCTGCTGGAAGAAACACAGTTTGACACCATTTACCATGAGCATTTCAGCTATCTGTCACTGTTTTCTGTGGATACCATTTTCGGTAAAAATGGCCTCGAAGTCTTTGATGTAGAACAGATTCCCACCCATGGCGGCAGTCTCCGGGTGTATGCCCAGAGAGTTGACACACGCCCCCATCCCGTTTCTGATCGTGTTCACTCGGTCATCGAACAGGAAAGAGCAGCGGGCATGATGGAAGACAGAATTTATCTTGATTTCTCCCGAAAAGTACAGCGGATCAAGAACGACTTACTCGAATTTCTGATCAGGCAGAACATGAATGGGAAAAAGGTGGTGGCTTATGGAGCTGCCGCAAAAGGCAATACATTGATGAATTTCGCTGGAATCCGACCCGATTATGTCTCGTATGTGGTAGATAAGAACCCCGAAAAGAAGGGCAAATTCATGCCCGGCAACCATATTCCGATCGTCGGAGAAGAACGGCTGCGGGTCGATCACCCCGATTATGTCCTGATACTACCCTGGAATCTGAAACATGAAATCATCAATCAACTTTCGTATGTAAGGGAATGGGGCGGACAATTCGTTTCCGCTATACCAGATCTTAAGGTGGTGAACTGATTGCTTTCTTATCCGGGGACGGGTGTCTGACCATTATGATCGGAAGTGCCTTCTGATGTCCGCTGGC
>CAJBZC010000357.1 GCA_903959965.1 uncultured bacterium | reverse complement strand
TGACGGAGGACCTGCTCGTCACGCAGCAGCTGAATCTTCAGCTTTTCGTTAATGTCGGATGGCGCAAGATATTCCAGCACCCAGTACAGACCAGTGGTCTTCTTCTGGATGGGATACGCCAGTGATTTCAACCCCCAGGGATTGTCATGTACGATTTCACCGCCATTGGCTTTGATGAAATCAACATATTTTTTCTGAGCGGATTTATAATCCTCTTCGCTCAGGACAGGAGTGAAAATCACCATCATTTCGTAATTCTGCATTTTTCCCTGGATTTGGTTATTAATTATGGGGTGCAAAGGTATGTTTTTTCCGCCAAATTCAATACGGCCTTGTTTTTTTTGTATCCCTGACGACCTGTCGGATCGATTGGCCGATCAATCTGATATTTTAACAGTGTGGATACCCTGATATTGACAACCTGTCAGTCTCAGGCGGATGGCATTTCTTTTGATTGTGGGTGTCGGACTAAACCTGGCATACCATGCAAAAAGGACAGATTCGTGTAAACACCGAGAACATTTTTCCCGTCATCAAGAAATTTCTGTACAGCGATCATGAAATATTCCTGCGGGAGTTGATTTCAAATGCCATTGATGCCTCCCAGAAACTAAAGACCTACGGTTCCACTGGCGAAGCGAAGGGAGATCTGGGCGAAATCCGGGTGGATGTGCTGCTCGATGAAAAGGCGAAGACACTCACCATCAAGGATCGCGGGGTGGGAATGACTTCAGAGGAAGTTGACCGCTACATCAACCAGGTCGCGTTTTCCAGTGCAGAAGAGTTTCTGGAAAAATATAAGGGGCAGAGTGAGGCCAATATCATCGGACACTTCGGATTAGGGTTCTACAGTGCCTTCATGGTGAGTGACCGTGTCGAGATCAGAACGCTATCTTACCGTGAAGGTTCGGAAGCTGTGCGCTGGGAGTGCGACGGCAGTCCGGAATATAGTCTCGAGCCCGCAGAAAAAGACGATCGTGGCACCGAGATCATCCTGCACTTGAATGCCGAAAGTGAAGAATTCCTGGAACCAGGTCGAATCCGAAGCATCCTTGAGAAGTTCTGCCGTTTCCTGCCTGTCCCTATCTACTTTGAAGACAAACAGATCAACAACACCCAGCCTGCATGGGTGAAGAAGCCGTCCGAGCTTTCGAAGGAAGATTACGAGAAGTTTTATAAGGAGCTCTATCCCTTCAATGAGACACCACTCTTCTGGATCCACCTGAATGTAGACTACCCCTTCAACCTGACGGGGATATTGTACTTCCCCAAGATCAAACAGAGTTACGAGATTCAGAAGGACAAGATCCAGCTATACAGCAACCAGGTCTTTGTTACCGATGAAGTGAAGGATATTGTACCCGAGTTCCTGATGTTGCTTCAAGGTGTGATCGATTCGCCGGACATTCCGCTGAACGTGAGCCGTAGCTATCTGCAGGGAGATCCCAATGTCCGGAAGATCAATGCGCACATCACTAAAAAAGTGGCAGATAAGCTGGATGAGATCTTTCACAGCGACAGGCCGTCGTTCCAGGAGAAGTGGGAGAGTCTGGGACTATTTGTGAAGTATGGAATGATGACAGATGATAAATTCCGGGAAAAGGCCGAGAAGTTTCACATCATGCAGGATGCTACAGCCGGGGACACCTACTACACGCTGGCAGAATACAAAACACACACAGATTCCCTGCAAAAAAACAAGGATGGCAAATTAGTAATACTGTACACTACCGATCCGGTGCAGCAGGATGGCTACATAAAGGCCGCCACAGCCAGGGGATATAAGGTAGTCAGGATGGAGACCCTGGTGGATGCATCCTTCATCAACCAAATGGAAAGCAGATGGGATGATGTTCGGTTTACGCGGGTAGACTCGGACATAGCTGAGAATCTGATAGACCCTGCTGATCTGAAGGACTCAATCCTTTCCCAAGAGGAGACTGAGAAGTTAACATCTTTGTTTTCAGTGACCCCGGAAGGCTTGCAACTGACCGTAGAAGTCAAAGGCTTGAGCCCGGAGGCCCCACCTGTCATGGCTACGCGTCCGGAGTTCATGCGTCGAATGAAAGACATGGGTGCAGTAAGCGGGCCGATGGGGGCATTTTACGCAAACATGCCTGATGAAGTGACGCTAACGGTCAACGGGAATCATCCGGTCTGCAAAAAGATCTTATCCATGGAAGATGAGGCCGGACGCGACAGCCAGGTGAGGAATCTCGCAGATCTCGCGCTGTTATCACAAGGGCTGTTGAAAGGTGCAGAACTCACTGCCTTCGTAGAGCGTAGCATGACCATGCTGGCTCCGGGATCCTGATCTCAATTATTTTTTACGGTCAATGGAGTATCTGACCAGGTCTTCCAATGCGTTGCGAATGTCCGACTCCGGAAATTCACGCAGCCTTTGGAGGGCCTGGTCGCGGTATTCCGTCATGCGCTGTGTAGCATAAGCGATCCCACCGGATTTCACGACCTCGCCAATGACTTCATCTATCATGGCCCGGGTCTTCCGATCATTTTTCACGATCCCGATCAACCGTCTGCGGGTTTGCTTATCGCAATGGGAGAGCGTGTAAATCAGAGGAAGGGTGAGTTTCTTTTCCCGAATATCGTTACCTGTAGGTTTTCCGACATCTTCCGTGCCGTAATCAAATAGGTCATCCTTGATCTGAAAGGCGATGCCCAGCCATTCTCCGAATTCACGAAGACGTTCAGCTTCTGCAAGATCTCCGGAGGTAGAAAAAGCCCCAGATGCGCACGCAGCAGCCAGCAAAGAAGCCGTTTTACTTCGGATGATCGTAAAATATGTATCCTCATCCAGGTCCAATACCCTGGACTTCTCCATTTGAAGCAGTTCGCCTTCACTCATCTGCTTGACGGCCCGCGACATGAGTTGCAAGATCCGAAAATCGTCATTGTCCAGGGAAAGCAGGAGTCCTTTGGCCAGCAGATAGTCACCCACCAGTACCGAGACCTTTGATTTCCAAAGTGCATAAACGGAAAAGAAACCCCTTCGCTCGGAAGATCCATCCACCACATCGTCATGCACCAGGGTCGCGGTGTGCAGCAATTCTACCAGGGACGCAGCCCTGTAGGTGGATTCGTTCGCCTGACCGTATAATCTTGCACTAAGGATCACGAACATCGGGCGCATCTGCTTTCCCTTTGTCTTTACTACATAGCGCATGATCCTGTCCAGCAAGGGCACATGGCTTTTCACGGATTCCCTGAACGCCCCGTCGAAAACCTTCAACTCCTCCCGGATGATATCGGAAAATGAACTCATTTGCGAGCCACGAACTTAAGGATAAATTTGGGTATGCGAAGAATTACGGGGACATTCATTTACAATGATTTTAGACAGTTTATAGGTTATGGAAAAAACTTGTGAAAAAGTTTGTTAATTGGGTTTCCTGTGATATTTTTGCCCAAACTTGAAATATTTCGATAATACTTCAACTCACAAAAGAATCATTATTAATCAATCCTATCTATTATGTCCAGCATCAAGTTTCCAATCCTGCTCAGCTTTGCTGCCCTGACTGCGGCTTCTGGGTCCCAAGCCCAGGTCTCTTCAGGAGCCGGTTACAACTGGAGGGACTCCGCCGTTATCCCTGCGTCCAGGGCTGCACAGCAAAGCGAGTTCATGAACAACCAGTATAACTATCCCGCCAAGCCCCGCAGCCAGTGGGAGCTTGGTGTGAAGGTCGGAGAGTTCCACATCAACGGTGATGTGAGCCCTGTCCCCAACATCGGATTTGGCGGCCATATCCGCAAGTCCCTGGGTTATATGACATCCCTGCGCCTTGAGTTCATGCACGGTACAGGTACCGGTCTGAACTGGCAGAATTCCCAGAATTACCGGAAGAACCTGACGTGGAGACTGAATGGCTATGTTCCAAACGTCATCGACAATTACGGTAACCGTTCTGTTGCACAAGACAACATATATTACAATTACAAGTCGAACGTCAACGACCTGAGCCTGCAGACGGTGTTCTCCCTGAACAACATCCTCTTCCACAAGGCCAAGAGTAAGACTAACGTCTACATCCTTGCCGGTGGTGGTCTTAGCTGGTACAAGACCTTCGTCAATGCCCTGAATGGCACAGCGAAGTACAATTTCAACGGCATCTCCAGCAATCCTGCGTTCTCCGACCGTGCGGACATCCGCAAGGCACTGCGTGATCTGCTGGATGATACCTATGAGTCTCCTGCTGAGCGTCATGGCGCGAAGAAGTCCCGCGTATTTGGCGACTACACTTCCCGCGCTTCCGCCACTGTCGGAGCAGGTGTTGCCTTCAAGCTGACACCCCGCGTCAACCTCGCCATCGAAGACCGCATGACCTTCGTTCAGGACGACCTCCTCGATGGTCAGCGCTGGCAGGAGCATCCCTTTGGGGACGCTGCCCTCACCGGCAACTTCGACTCTTACCACTACCTCACCGCAGGTCTGAACTTCAACCTGGGAAAGAAAGACAAATCTGTCGAGCCTCTCTACTGGCTGAATCCCCTGGATTTCGCTTACAGCGAGCTGAACTCGCCCAAGCGCATGAAAATGCCTAAGCCTGTACTGGATGATGCAGACGGTGACGGTGTTACCGATCAGTTCGATCGCGAGCCAAAAACTCCTGCAGGATGCCCCGTTGATTCTCACGGTGTAAGCCGCGATACCGATGGCGACGGTGTACCTGACTGCAAAGACAAGCAACTGATCACTCCGACTGAGTGCCAGCCTGTTGACGCTGACGGTGTAGGCAAGTGCCCGGATCCGAAGTGCTGCAGCAACATCCCTCCCCCGGCTGCTCCCTGCGCAAACGTGCAGTTCCCCAGCATCTACTTCAAAGGAAACAGCGCGGCCCTTACGAAAGATGGCGAAAATGCGCTGATGGTTCTTGCAGCCATGCTCCGCAACGCCCCGAACTGCAAAGCAGTTGTTACTGCATATGCTGAGCCCACGAAGTCCAGCCAGCAACTCAGCTGGGATCGCGTAAACGCGGTGATCAACAACCTCACGCTGAAGCAAGGCATCAGCGCTGACCGTCTGATCTTCCGTCACGGTCAAGTTGGTGGCGATGTCAACATGGTTGATGTACGCGCTGCTGGTGCCGATGACTCTGGCCCGAGCACTGTTCCGGCCCCGCACCCTAACCTCCGTAAGAAGAATTGATAGGATTGATTCTTAATACAAGAGGCCCTCGAACGAGGGCCTCTTTTTTTTTACACCTTTTTAACGGGATCCAATACAATCGCTTCTGGGAAGTATGACTAAATCCTAAAAAAAACGTACCTTAGCAGGCTGTATGAAGATTCGATTACTTACGATCATTCTGTTCGCGTTTGCATCCTTCTCCTGTTCCAAGTACAGCAAGGTGCTGAAGAGCAAGGATTATGAGTACAAACTAAAGATGGCGGAGCAGTACTATGCGAAGAAGAAATTCCGTCAGTCTCAGACACTTTTTGAAGAACTTTTCCCTATTTACAAAGGTTCCCCTCAATTCGAAGACCTTTACTATAAATACGCTTACTGCCATTACTATCTTCGTGACTATGCGAATGCTGAGAATCTGTTCAAGGGGTTCCTGGAAGTGTTTGCCAACAGTTCAAGAGCTGAGGAGGTAGAATATATGCAGGGATATTGTTATTTCAAGCAATCTCCTAAACCCAGCCTCGATCAATCCAACACGGTAAGAGCCATGGGAATGATGCAGGTTTTTATCAATACGCATCCCGGCTCATCAAGAAATACCGAAGCAGAAGAAATTATTGCCAAATGCTATGA
>CAJBZC010000356.1 GCA_903959965.1 uncultured bacterium | reverse complement strand
GCCAGCTGAAAAAGATCTGTCCGGAGCTCGACTCCATTAATATTGGAGGTGGATTTCCGATCAAACATTCCCTCGGCTTCGATTACGATTACCAGTTCATGATCAACGAGATCGTAGGAAGCATCAAAAAGGCATGCAAACAGGCAAAGGTACCGATGCCCAATATCTATACCGAGTTTGGCAGTTATACCGTGGGCGAAAGCATGGCGCACATCTATAGTGTCATAGGTCAGAAAGTGCAGAATGATCGAGAGAACTGGTACATGATCGACTCATCCTTCATTACGACCCTCCCGGACACATGGGGCATTGGCGAAAAATTTCTGATGCTACCCATCAACAAATGGGGGAACGAATATCAGCGCGTGGTGCTGGGGGGGATTACCTGTGACTCCCATGACTACTATGACTCCGAGGAGCACATCAATGAGGTGTTTCTGCCCAAACTCAATCAGGAGACCCAGAAAGAGCCACTTTACGTAGGGTTCTTCCATACGGGAGCCTATCAGGATCAAATCAGCGGATACGGAGGTATCAAACATTGTATGATCCCCTCACCGAAACACATCATTGTTGAATATGATCGCAGCGGCAAACTGGTAGATTGGGTATATGCCCGTGAACAATCGGCACAGAGTATGCTGAAGATTCTGGGTTACATGTGATCTTTTCGGCTTTCATCCTGCGCGGTCCATAAAAATGAATATATGTTTCGGAAGATCGGGATCTTATTCGTCCTGTCACTGCACTTGCAGGCAAAGAGCCAGGATGCGGAAGTGCGGAGAGTCATCGACGATCTCTTCTCCGCCATGTACAACGCTGATGCTTCCGGATTACGGAAGGTATTTCACGACAGCGCGCGTCTTGGATCAGTCTCTATGGATGCGGCAGGCAACACAGTGGTGAAATATGCAGACATATCCGGATTTATCAGCTATGTCGGAAAGCTGGAGAAAGGTGTGGCTGATGAACGATTTACCATTACAGACATCAGGATAGACGGGAAGATGGCATCAGCCTGGGTTCCCTACAACTTTTACAGAGCAGGATCCTTCAGCCATTGCGGTGTCAACCACATGTTGCTGACCATGGGGAAGGATGGCTGGAAGGTACTAACGATCACGGATACACGAAGAAAGGACGGGTGTTTATAAAACCTGTTCTGGTTGCACTTAGCAGCGCTACTTGATCTTCAATTTGTACCGCTTATTTACTTTCGGGCTGTTGAAGTACTCGTCCACATCCTGTTGAGACACGTTTTCGAATTCCACCATTGGGAGGTCGACCAGTTGAAGGCGGGTTTGTTTCAACTCATCTCGGATCTTTTTGATCTTCGTGAGGATTTCAGGGTCCCGGTCTCCCACTAAGAGGTTTTCCGACTGCATGTACTCCATGCGCTTGATGGCGGCACGTACCTGTGTGGCCGTGTTCTGCTCCTGAATCTTGTTGGGGGCCACGGCTTCTTTCACGGGAACGAGGGTGAGACCAACGCTGGGGAGGATTTTACCAAGGTCTTTGCCCCCCGGGGCTGTGACCGTCGTGTTGATCACGGTGCCCGCAAGCGCCATCGTGGAGCCTGTTACATCAAAGCCGGTGCGCGTCTTTTTATTTGACTTGATATTCCGGCTGACCACATAGAAGGTTAGCTTCAGGTCCTGAATGTATTTGGTCAGCTCCTTGTTCAGCAGGGTATGCTCCTGCACCCGTTGCGGGAAATTCACACCGGGTCTGATCAGCAACGTGACCAAGGCCGTATCCCTGTTCAGGAACTTGTCGTTTCCGACGAACTGCAGATAAAGTAATCTAGGCTTAGATGTATCTGCATCACGAATGAAATCATAGGGAATCATCCACAGGAATTCGTCATTGCATTTTGTAACGGCCCGGTAGTTATTAAGAGGTGCGTTGGTGTTCATTACAATCTGATCGATGGGGAAGGTGCCTGTTTCACATTGGATCCTGAATCGAACCGAATCCCCTTCTTCATATACCTGTGTACTATTCACCGTAGGTTTGAGCTTCGAGGCGATGATCTCGGTGCTGTAGAAAACGATGGTGAAACTGGTGTCGAAACGTTCGGCCGCGTGATATAAATTCTGAACGCCTATATCAACCCGATAGGGGAGGTCGTACTTCAATCTGCCACTTTTGAAGAAGGACTTGTCCGCTTTGAAATTCAGTCGACCTGTTTGCCGGTCGAGTTTGACGCCGACGGGACTGTTGCGCATGAAAAAGTAGAATCGATCTTCAGGTTTATTGAGTTGAAGATCGTACTCGAGCAGGGAGTCGACATGAATCGTAAAGAACGGATTCAGATTGATAATCCGTAGCACGGTATCCTCCGGATTTACGGTGATTACCGGTGCGGCAAGGGTATCAACAGGGGCAGTTGCCGGTATCGTATCCGAAGATGCTGTCTGGCCCGCCAGGCTACTCACCATTCCAAAGGCTGCGGCGATCAGTGTCGGTATCTTCAAGGTGTCGATTTTTTATACAGGCTAAGGTAGCCATTTTTTTTCGCGATCCATGAGGATTAACAGTCTCTTGTGGATGATATCAAAGCAAAGACGCCCCTCCCGGGCGGGCGGGGCGTATGCTTTGTGCTGACAGTGCGGTGTAGATATCAGATCACGTTGATCTCCTTGGGGAGCACCTTCACTTCCTCTTTCTTCGGTAGGGTCAGCTGGAGGATGCCCTGTTCATACTTTGCTGTAATGGCGGTGCGATCGATCTGATCGTCCATCCGGAAACTGCGGCTGAAGGAACGGGATGAAAATTCCCGCTTCAGAAAGCGCTCCTCGTTAGACTTGGTTTCGTTCTTGCGCTCGGCAGCGAGGATCAGCAGATCGCCTTCCATGCTGATCTTGAAATCCTGTTTTTCGAACCCTGGCGCCACCACATCGAGGACGTAGCCTTCCTTTGTCTCCCGGATTTTCATCGGTACCGAGTCCGTTGCCAGACGTTGTCCCCATTCCTGTGCCGGAAGATGCTGAAAAAGATCATCAAACAGATTGCTGAACTTACGTTCGAAAGGACGGGGGCTCACTTTGATCATACTCATAACGGTTGATTTTTTTAGTTTTCTGAATTGTTTTTTTACTTCACGGCTGACTGCCGACATTCCTAAGGCTTCAAACTGGATACCAAATCGGAATTCGCCCCAATGGCCATCCAATTTGACAGTAAAAAACAAAAGAACATGACAGTGTGACGTATTGATTTTAAAATGCATGCCATTATGGCGCATTG
>CAJBZC010000355.1 GCA_903959965.1 uncultured bacterium | reverse complement strand
GGACGAGATCGACAAGGATCGACTTTCTGTCAATTTCGCTTTAAGAAAGATCGATACGCCGAGCATACTGTTCTTTCTCGGTATACTGCTCAGTGTTTCGGCCCTGGAAAGTGGGCATCTGTTGCAAAACTTGGCCATTCGCCTCCAGGAAATACTACCCGGGGAGAATGCTTTGGTTTTTTCCATCGGCATATTGTCTGCCATCGTAGACAACGTCCCCATTGTTGCAGCGGTTCAGGGCATGTTCGGCCTTGACATGTATCCTACAGATCATCATTTCTGGCATTTCATTGCTTATGCCGCTGGAACCGGTGGCAGTTTACTGATCATCGGATCGGCTGCCGGGGTCGCTGCCATGGGTATGATGCGCATAGAATTCGGATGGTATCTGCGTAAGATAGCCCCCTGGGCCTTTCTGGGGTATCTGTGTGGAGCGCTTTATTTCTTCCTGGGGTTATGAATGATATTCTTACTCTTTTTTGCGTTTTTGCACAGGTTTTATCATGCAATCATGCAGATATCGGCAGAACAAGATGATTATTTTGTCTATCCCGCAATTTTTTGCGTTTTTTTTCGATAATTTTAACATTATTCAACTTTTTGATGCTTAAACCGGAGCGGCAGGCGTTTATTCTACATCAGCTGGACTTGCACAATAAAGTGCTTTGTTCTACGCTGAGTGAGGAAATGTCGGTCTCCGAGGATACGGTCAGACGTGATCTTCAGGAATTATCCGATGAGGGATTGCTGATCAAGGTACATGGAGGTGCGCTCTCCCGCTCTTTCCATTATATAAGTCAGTCGGGGCAGCCGGTTTACGCCCTACCCGCGAAGCGCAAGATTGCGGAAAAGACTGCGGGGCTGATCAGAAGTGGAATGGTTGTACTGACCACGGGGGGGACAACCATACAGGAGTTGGCCATGGCCATCCCCATAGATCTTCAAGCGACCTTTATCACAAGCAGCATACCGGCGGCCTTGGCTTATTCTCATCACCCTTGTATTGAGGTGATACTGATTGGCGACAGGATATCAAAGCCATCAAAACTGTGTGTAGGGGGAGAAGTGATTTCAAAAATTCGTGATATCAGGGCAGATCTATGTGTACTTGGCGTAAATGGCATTGATGCAAGCCTTGGTATGACGGATAGTGACTGGGATGTGGTACAGGTTAAAAAGGCAATGGTGGAAGCAGCCAGAAAGACGATTTGTGTGTCTATTTCCGAAAAATTGAACTCCCGTCAACACTACAAAGTTTGCGGAGCGGAGAGCATTGACACGCTGGTAACAGAGCTATCTTCGGATGATGCCAGATTTGGTCCATACGTGGCCATGGGTATTAATGTCCTTTGAAAACAATCACCATAAATAAAATGTTAATTAGCAAAGTTTTATATCACCAAACCAGAAAGATCATGAAACAAATCATGCACCTGCTGTCGACCCTGCTGATGGTCGTCGCAGTGCACACAGCCATGGGGCAGGAACTTACCCTTCGCGGTACGGTTCTGTCGACAGGCAATGAGCCCGTACCCAACGCGACTATTACCATCAAGGGTACCCAGCGCAATGCAGTCTCGGATAACCAGGGACAGTTCTCCATCAAGGCATCCAAGGGTGAAGTGCTGGTTATCACATCTGTAGGTTACCTATCCCGCGAACTGAAGGTAGGTGACAATGCAACGATCCGCATCAGCCTGACGGCTACGGACAATACACTGAACGAAGTGGTCGTCACAGCCATGGACATCAAGCGTAATCCCCGGGAACTTGGATATTCCGTTCAAAAGGTCGATGGCGATGAAGTGAAGGAGACCCAGCGGGAGAACTTCATCAACGGTCTGGCAGGTCGCGTTGCCGGTCTGACCAT
>CAJBZC010000354.1 GCA_903959965.1 uncultured bacterium | reverse complement strand
CGCCATGCGGATATCTGAACTACTGATCGGGCAACCTTGTTTTCATCCAAACAGCGATCGTCATGCCCCATGAACCGATTTCCGTGTTTGACATGTTCAAAGTTGGAGTGGGGCCTTCCAGTTCCCACACCCTCGGTCCATGGAAAGCAGCACGCATGTGTTGCCGAAGTCTGGTCGAATCAGGCCGCCTGGAAGATGTCGTTTCCGTGACCGTCATGTTGTACGGGTCATTGGCCAAGACAGGAAAAGGGCATGGTACGGATGTGGCTGTGCAACTGGGTTTGTGCGATGAAGACCCCGAGACATTTGATGTCGGGCGGATTCGTCATCAAATGGATCATATCCGGTCTGAAGCGAGGCTGCCCCTGGCAGGTATGCATTATATCTATTTTTCTCCAGCTGAACATATCCGCTTTTTGACGGGAGAGTCGCTGCCTTATCATCCCAACGGACTAAGTTTTCTCATCGAATTCGGAAATGGGGATGCCATCTCTCATATATTTTATTCGGTGGGTGGCGGCTTTGTGGTATCCGAACAGGCAGACCCGGAAAAGGTGATGTCAGTCGAGTTGCCATTCCCGGTCGATAAGGCATCCGATATCCTGCACTGGTGTCGGAAAACGGGGTTGTCCATTCATGAGGTCGTACTGGAAAATGAGACGGCCTGGCGACCCGAGTCCGAAACGCTTCTGGGTCTGGATCGAATCTGGTCGGTCATGCGCGATTGCATTTTTCGAGGATGCCACACAGAGGGGACGCTTCCGGGAGGCCTCAATGTACAGCGTCGCGCACCGGCCCTGCACCGACGACTGATGGCTGAGCGTGCGTATGATGATTCGGGTCTATGGGAAGAGGCCATTCGCTCCGGCGGGCATAATTTTCGCACCACATTGGATTGGGTGAGTTGTTTCGCGCTGGCTGTGAATGAGGAGAATGCATCTTTTGGGCGGGTGGTGACTGCACCTACCAACGGAGCGGCCGGAGTCATTCCTTCCGTATTGCAGTATCTGTGCTGTTTCGGACCTATCAGTACCCCTGACACTCCCCGTCGTTTTCTGCTGACGGCCTCCGAGATCGGAAGTCTTTTCAAGAAAGGGGCTACCATTTCCGCAGCCATGGGTGGTTGTCAGGCTGAAATCGGCGTATCATCCGCCATGGCGGCGGCCGGCCTTTGCGAGGCACTCGGGGGAACCCAGCGCCAGGTACTGATGGCGGCGGAAATCGCCATGGAACATCACCTGGGACTCACCTGCGACCCCATTGGGGGGCTGGTGCAAATCCCCTGCATCGAACGTAACACCATGGGGGCGGTGAAAGCGATCACGGCGGCCCAACTCGCCTTGCAAAGTCAACCTGACTTCGCGAAGGTTTCGCTTGACATAGTGATACGAACCATGTGGGATACCGCCGGAGACATGAGCCATAAATACAAGGAGACAGCGGATGGCGGGCTAGCCTTGCACATACCGCTCAGCCTGCCTGAATGTTAGTCGATTAATGCATGAAAGCGGGGTAGTAGTAGAACAAAACCGAACTTTGGATGTTTCTTACCCACCCGTTGGACATGCCTTCGGGGTGTAACTTTCTTTGATACAACACGCATGGCTGCAAAACAAGACTCGAAGACGGGCAGGACGCCGTTTTCCCGTATTTTGAAGGTATTGAAACTGGATCGTGAAGAGATCTCCTCAGTGTATTTCTACGCGATGTTCAACGGCATCATTCAGCTCTCGCTTCCGCTGGGCATCCAGAACATCATTGGCTATGTCCTGGGGGGAGCCATTTCAACATCTCTGGTCATCCTTATCATTTTGGTGGTTATTGGCGTATTCCTGACCGGACTTATCCGCGTTCATCAGATGCGGATCATCGAGAAAGTGCAACAAAAGATCTTCGTCCGTTACACCTTCGATTACGCCCGACGGATACCTGAGCTGGACCTGAAAGCCATAGATGCCTACTACCTTCCGGAAATGATGAACCGTTTTTTTGATACCGTCTCCTTGCAGAAAGGGATATCAAAGATCCTGCTGGACTTTCCCACCGCCACTATTCAGATCCTTTTCGGTCTGTTGCTGTTGTCTTTTTATCATCCGGTTTTCATCGCTTTCAGCATCGTCACGGTCAGCCTGGTGGTGACCATCCTTTATTTCTCAGGTACCCGCGGCTTACAGACCTCGCTCGAGGAAAGTGATTACAAATACGGGGTCGGCGGATGGCTGGAGGAAATGTCCAGGGCGATCCTTTCCTTTAAATTCTTCCGTAGTTCCGGGATTGATATGCGCAAAACAGATGAACTTGTCGTGGGATATCTCAATGCCCGGACCGCGCACTTCAAGATCCTGCAGATTCAATACTGGACCCTGGTGGGTTTCAAGGTCGTCATTACCGCCATCATGCTGGCCGTCGGCAGTTATCTGTTGATCGACCAGCAATTGAACCTCGGCCAGTTCATCGCGGCTGAAATCGTGATCCTGCTGGTACTCAATTCCGTTGAAAAGCTCCTCGTGAACCTCGATAAAGTGTATGATGTGCTCACCTCGGTTGAAAAGCTCAGCAAGGTGATCGACAGTCCGCTGGAACAGGACGGTACGGTGGTATTGGCCTCTGATGGAAAGGGTGTCGCCATTTCCATGAATGGAGTCGGTTATGCGATGTCCGATCGTAATGTGTTGTCGGACGTGAACGTGGAGATACCTGCCAGCAGTTGTGTGGCGGTCATGGGTCGGGATGGGTCCGGTAAATCGACGTTGCTCAGATTGCTCAGCGGCATATATCGCGATTACCAGGGCGGACTTACGGCCAACGGCATCCCGTTGCGGGATTACACCATGGATTCCTGGAGGGCAAATACAGGCATACTTTTCGGAAGACATGACATCTTTTCAGGAACCTTATTGGAAAATATCACGATGGGAGATCCATCGGTGTCAGCGGACATGCTGGTGGCCCTCATTGAAGCGGTCGGACTAAAGGATTTCCTGAAGGGGCTGCCGATGGGCTTTTCCACGAGGCTCGATCCCTCAGGTAAACGTCTTTCCCGCAGCGTGATGCAGCGTATACTCCTCATGCGTGCCCTCGTGAGGGGTCCCAGGCTTCTGTTGCTGGAGGATCCCTGGCGTGGCATGGATGATGATGGGCGGGCCAGGATACACAGACTGCTCATCTCCCGGAAACGAAATGCCACGGTAGTGGTCGAATCCAATGACCTGGATTTCGCACGCATGGCAGATATGGTGCTCTATTTCTCGGAAGGCAGACTGGAATATGCCGGTCCGTGGAAGGAAGATCTGCAAGCCATGTACCGCGACTGATGAACTGATCATCCTGATGAACTGATTTTTATGATCCCCCACATAACCAACCAAAAGCATCCAGACGTTGCTGAGCAACACCTGAAATCGTACGATACGATCTTCATGGTGCACCACAGAAGCAAGATACGCCGGTGGTTCTATGCTGCCCTCATCTCATCATTCTTCATGTTATTTCTGCCCTGGACACAGAACATCAGGGCCCCGGGGGCGGTAACCACGCTCATGCAGGAACACCGGCCTCAGGAGATTCCCACCATCATTCCCGGTCGTGTACTCAAATGGCATGTCCGGGAGGGGGATATCGTCAGGCAGGGAGATACCATCGTTCAACTCGCGGAGATAAAGGATGATTACCTTGATCCGAACCTAGTCGCCCGGACACGCGAACAACTGGAAGCCAAGCGCATGTCGGTGGAAAGTTACCGAAGCAAGTCGGGGACAGCCGGACAGCAGATAGCCGCCCTCCGAGAGGCCATGGACCTGAAAATGCTCGATATGGCCAACAAGATCCGTCAGCAGCAACTCAAGATCCGAAGCGACAGCATGGATCTCCTGGCTGCGGGCAACGATCTGGAGATCAAGACCGCTCAGTATCGCCGCCAGAAAGTGATGTATGATTCAGGTGTGGTGTCCCTGGTGCAACTGGAACAGCGGAACCAGGCCTATCAGGAGTCCATGGCCAAGAGAACGAGTGCCGAAATCAAGTTGACGAATGCCAGGCAGGAATACCTGCGCCTCCAACTCGAACGAAACGGAGAATTGCAGCAGTACCTGGAAAAGATCTCCAAGGCGGAAGGAGACCGGTATCAAGCGTTATCGCAGGTACAATCGGGTACCGGAGAGATCGCCAAACTGGAGAATCAGTTCTCCAACTATACCATCAGAAACGGGCTCTACACGGTACTGGCGCCTCAGGATGGCCAGGTAGTCAAGGCCAAGAAGGCGGGTATCGGTGAGATCCTGAAAGAAGGGGAGATGATTGCCGAGATCGTGCCCACCCGTGTAGATTACGCCATTGAAATGTTCGTCAGACCCGTGGACCTCCCGCTGCTTACGATCGGACAAAAGGTCAGGCTCCTGTTCGACGGTTTTCCTGCCATCGTGTTCAGTGGATGGCCCGCGGCATCTTACGGTACATTTGGCGGAGAAGTGGCTGCCATTGAGTCAAATGTGAGTGCCAACGGGAAGTTCCGAATCCTGATCCGGGAAGCCACCGGCGAAAAGCCCTGGCCCCGTCAACTTATGATGGGTACAGGCGCAAAAGGCATTGCCCTCTTGAAGGATGTGCCGGTATGGTATGAGCTTTGGCGGAACATCAACGGCTTCCCTCCTGACTTTTATCAGACACCGGAAAAGGAAAAATCAAAAGGAAAGTGACGATTCGGTTGACCTAACGCTTCAAGCAAGCCTCCGATTCACTCCAAACAGGGTACATGAGATCACCACGTCAAATGATATTACGTTTCGCCTGTCTATTGCCGATATATTTACTCCATGCTGGTTTTTCGCCGGGCATCGCACAGACGGCCGATAGCACGCTGTCGCAGGAAACCTTCCTCAACCTGGTGCGGAGTTTCCATCCTGTTGCCCGGCAGGCCGCCATCATCGTCGATCGGGCAGATGCCAACCTGACAGCAGCCCGCGCGGGTTTCGACCCAATACTTAGCGTGGATGCGGATCGTAAGACCTTCGACGGGAAATATTATTACGAACACGTGAATCCGGAGTTGAGGATCCCTGCCTGGTATGGTGTCGAAATTGCGGGCGGGCTTGAAAGAAACCTTGGGGATCTCCTGAATCCGGAGTTGTCACGGGGCAGATCCACATATCTCGGCGTCAGCGTACCCATTGCCAAGAATCTCTTGATGGACAAGCGCAGGGCCATGCTAAGTCAGGCCAGGATCCTGAGGGATCAGAGTATTTGGGACCGCCGGCTCGCCCTCAACGACCTGTTGCATGAGGCTGCAAAGACCTATTGGTACTGGGTTCAGGCCGATCAGACACAGGTGCTGATGAACAATGCGGTGGAGGTGAATCGTCAGCGCCTTCGGCTCGTGCGCTCCGGCTATGAGCAGGGAGATCGCCCCGCCATCGACACCACTGAAGCCCTGACACAATTGCAGGCCTTTCAACTTGCCCTCAACGAGGCCACCCTCAACCTTGCTAAGGCCCGACTCGAACTGTCCGACTATCTCTGGAAGACGAATGACGAGCCATGGTATCTTCCATCAGGCATTCGACCGGACTCGACATCCATGGCCGTAAGTCTGTCGGCCGGTATGACACCTGAACTGGCAGGTACCCTGGAAACTGCCTTAAGGGAACACCCTAAACTCAAGATCCTGGACTAT
>CAJBZC010000353.1 GCA_903959965.1 uncultured bacterium | reverse complement strand
TTTCAAAAACCCCAATGATGCGGCAGTACGTCTCGATTTTCCGGGGGGCTGGCAGGGCGATAAGACTGATAAGTTCAGTTCAGCCGGACTTACATCCATCGAACAGGAAGCCTTTCGTTTTGTGAAAACCCTCGCCGGTTTCAGGAAGACGTCATCTGCCATCGGCTCCGGCAAGACCATGCAGTTCATTCCCGACAATGGCGTATACGTGTACTTTAGGTTTGACCAGCGACAGACGGTCATGTGCGTGCTTAACACGAATGATAAGAAGGTGACACACTCGCTGACGAGATATGCGGAAAGAACTGCTGGCTTCACCACCGGAAAGGATGTACTCACAGGTCAGACCTTGCCACTTTCATCTGATTTGGAACTGCCTCCGAATAGTATCGGTATCTTCGAACTGGGACGCTGAAGGGGATCGACACAGATGGCGGCCGGCAACTATATCAAAATATGACAAAGAAAACCGGTTCGGGATCTAAAGGATCATCCTCCAAATACGAGGATACCCATTTTGTGGATACGGCGAAGCCAGTTTGGAACTTTTCTCTCTTCACAGAGGAGGTCATTCACAACTTCCAGCAAGGTACCTGCTATGATGCTTACCGATATTTCGGCAACAAGCAGCTCGAAGTGTTGGGAGCAAAAGGCACCTACTTCGCTGTATGGGCTCCGAATGCCACACATGTTTCCGTCACCGGTAACTTCAATCACTGGAATCAGGAGAGCCACCCGTTATTTGTCAGGCTCGATCAAAGCGGCATCTGGGAGGGATTCATCCCGCATGTAGAGAGGGGAGAGGTTTATAAATATCATATTCACGGATACGAAGGCCGTCGGCTCGATAAGGGTGACCCCTACGCTCATTTTTGGGAATTACGGCCCGGAACGGCATCCATCACCTGGAATTTCGAGTATCAATGGATGGATAAGCAGTGGATGTCCGTCAGGAAAAAACACAATGCACTGGAGGCTCCCTACTCCGTCTATGAAGTACATCTCGCCAGCTGGATTCGGCCCGACAGAAACGATGAAGAGCGCTATCTTACCTATGATGATCTGTCCGACAAACTGGTGGCCTATGTGAAGGACATGGGATTCACGCATGTCGAACTTATGCCGGTCATGGAATATCCGTTCGACGGGAGTTGGGGATATCAGGGCACCGGCTATTTTGCACCCACCGCTCGCTTCGGACATCCCGAAGCCTTCATGCACCTGGTGGATAGATTTCATCAGGAAGGCATCGGAGTCATCCTGGATTGGGTTCCATCCCATTTTCCCTACGATGCTCATGGTTTGTTCATGTTCGATGGAACACATACCTATGAGTACGCCGACATGCGCAAAGGATACCACCCGGACTGGAACAGTTATGTCTTCAACTATGCAAGGGGGGAAGTTCGATCTTTCCTGATCAGTAATGCCCGTTTTTGGTTCGATGCCTTTCATATCGATGGAATTCGTGTTGATGCCGTATCCTCGATGCTGAAACTCGACTATTCCAGAAAACAAGGCGAATGGGAACCGAATGCACAGGGAGGCAATGGCAATCTGGAGGCGATCGCCTTCATTCGCGACCTGAATGCCACCATCTATCGGGATTTCCCGGACGTGCAGACCATTGCCGAAGAAGCGACTGACTGGCCCGGGGTCTCAAGACCGACCTGGCAAGACGGACTTGGTTTTGGGATGAAATGGATGATGGGGTGGATGCATGATACCCTCAGGTATTTCAAACAGGACCCACTGCATCGAAAATTCCAGCAGGATCAGTTCTCCTTCAGCATGATGTATTTCTACGACGAAAACTTCATGCTGCCCCTGAGTCACGATGAGGTCGTTCATGGAAAATCTCCAATGCTTTACAAGATGCCCGGCGACGAATGGCAGAAATTCGCGAACCTGAGACTGCTGTATACTTACATGTTCACACATCCGGGTGCGAAGCTTCTGTTCATGGGCAATGAGTTTGGTCAGACCTCGGAATGGAACTACAAAAGCGATCTCGACTGGCACCTGCTTCAATATGACGGACACCGAAAGATGCAGGATTGTATCAAAACCCTCAATCGGCTATACCGAGATCTCCCCGCCTTGCATGTCAGGCAATTTGAGACAAATGGCTTTGAGTGGGTGGACCTGAACCACCGGGAGGATTCAGTTATCGTTTACAAACGCAAGTCAGCAAGGTCTTCCGAGGATATTCTGGTCATCCTCAACATGACTCCTATTGTGAGAAACGATTGGCGGATCTGTGTACGGGGAAAACGAAAATGGAAAGAGATCTTCAACTCCGACGACCAGGCATATCATGGAACAGGTGATGTTTACAACCCTGTCATCAGGACAGAAGCAGTCAAGGGTGATCGTTCAGCCATTGATCTCATCGTCAACTTACCGCCCCTTGGGGCGCTCATCCTTGCTTAGAAATCTTGAGATC
>CAJBZC010000352.1 GCA_903959965.1 uncultured bacterium | reverse complement strand
AGGGCGGCTTGAAGCGGTTGGTTCAGATGGCATCACCATTTCGCTGAACAATCGGCAGATCGATGCATCCTATTTCGAAGGATATGCCGACTGGGTGATCGAACACGATCTCTACGAATCCAGCTACTGGCAGATGACGGCGTCCCTCTTCAGCGTCCTGGAACCCCGTCAGCGGGATCAATTCAGTGTACTCAACGGAAGCATCGCCCCAACATCAGGTCCAACACCCGATGTGCATGCCGCCGGACTCAACGCCAACCAGCTCGCGATTCTCCGGGAAGCCCTGGCCGCGGAGGATTACTACCTCATCCAGGGCCCGCCGGGCACCGGAAAGACATCCACCTTCCTTACCCGGCTCACACGCGAACTGCTGGATCGCGACGGTGCGATGGTCGTGGCAGCATTTACCAACCGCGCCGTCGAGGAGATCGCCACCCGACTCACGGAACAGGGCATCCCATTTCTTCGGCTCGGCAGCCGGAAATCCGCATCAGAAGCGCATCTTCGGGCATTGGTCAAGGCGGGTGATATGGAAGCCGTGCGATCTTTTATATCAGGTCACCGGGTTTTTCTCGCTACCGTCGCCACCCTGGCCGGAAGGATAGACCATCTCCGGCTCCTCCGAAATGATCTAAACACACTGGTGGTCGACGAAGCTACCCAGCTCACAGAACCGGCCATCATCTCCCTGGCCATGTCGTTCCGGAAATTCATCCTCATCGGAGATCAGAACCAGCTTCCGCCGGTGGTCGCGCAGGACGCGGCATTCTGTCGGACAACCGATCCGCTGCTTCATGCCATCGGCATCCGTGATCTCAGAGGTTCGCTGTTTGAAAGATTGATGGAAACGGCGCGTCGAAATCGGTGGAATCATGCCTTCGGAATGCTCACCACACATTTCAGAATGCATAACGACATTGCGCAGATCATCAATCCATGGTATGGACACCAACTGATCTGTGGCCGACCAGAACAGGAAGCGGATCATGTTTTCAACGGTCCGGCAGACCGGAAATGGCATGCACTCCTATCCTCCGGCCGGGCCATATTTGTCCCGAGCCCACGGGAGACAAGTTCCAAGTTCCATCGCCCCGAGGCCGCAAGGATCGTCTCCCTGATCCGCTATATCCAAGTATCCGCTGGCCCTTCTTTTGATCCCCGAAGCGTAGGTATCGTGACTCCATGGCGAACACAGATCGGACTGATCAGGCAACTCATCGGGTCGGATGAAGCACTGCAGGCGCTTAATATTGATACCGTAGAACGTTTTCAGGGATCTGAAAACAAGATCATCCTCATATCGATGGCCGTCAGTCACCCCGCACAGATGCGCATGCTAAGATCCCCCGGAGCCTTCAATTGGGAGGAAGGTGAAGAGATACGTTCAGTGGAAGTAGACCGAAAACTGCTGGTATCCCTGTCCCGCGCCATGAATCAGGTGATACTATTCGGCGACGAGCAGGTGCTTTGCTCCGATCCGGTCTACCGGGCAGCCATCAGCAAGATGCATCGCATTGAACTCCCGGACTTAGAGCCATTTCTTCCGCTTGAAATACCAGAGGAACAACATGGATGAGAGGATCATCAGCAGGATCGCCACCGGATAACCCATCCGCCAGCCGATCTCAGGCATGTGCGCGAAATTCATCCCATAGATGCTGGCGATCAGCGTCGGTGGCATGAAAACGACCGTCACGACCGTGAAGATCTTGATCACCTTGTTCTGCTCCAGGTCCACCAGACCCAGGAAAGTATTCTGCAGATATTCAAGCCGTTCAAATCCGAATTCGATGTGCTGAAGGATAGAACTGATATCCTTCATGATGATCCGGAACCGGTCGCGCTCGTCGCCCTCCACCTTGGTACTCTTCAACAGCGAGGATACCAGCCGCTGCTTGTCCACGATGCTCTCCCGCGCCAGGATCGTATTTTCCTGTAACTCCGCAATATCCAGCAGAGTGTCCTCCTTGAAGGAACGCTCCTTGGTCAGCTTCCGGCTGATATCGGTCGTGGACCGCGAGATCGTTTCGATGAAATCCGCATCCAGGTCGATTTGATGTTCGATGATCGTCAGCAAGATCTGTATGGCATGCACGAACCCCGCCGTCCGGTACACTTTCATCCGGCGGACCGTCAGGGCAAACGACCGCAGATCCGCATCCCGGATCGTGAACAAAATATCTTTCCTCAGGATGAAAGACACCTGATCCGTCTTATAACTCCGAGCCTCGTATGCGATAAAGCCGTTGTTGGCCTCAATGCAGTCCGCATCTTCATAATACCTCGAACTGCTCTCGATCTCCGATGCCTCCTGTGGCGTGAAAAGTTCCACATCGAAATGAGATTCCACCTGCCGCTTCTCTGCAGCCGTGGGCGATTGCAGATCCACCCACACTACTCTTCCAGATTCCGAGGGTTCGAGATTCGCCGGTCTCTTCTCCCATTTGATCTCGCCTGAGGCGTTGATGTAGAATAATCGAATCATGAGGTTCCGCTGGGTCTGAGGATGGCTAGGATTTTCTGCACGGCAAAGATGATGCAAAGCGAAGCAATGAAATCAATCGGGTTGTTCATTTTATACACATCATTCGGCTCAATATTACCGATTCGTGAACTCCCCGTGATGTATTAGTTATGCAATTATTACATAAATGCTAATTCGTTTTATGATAATTTCTGAGATCCGAATAGTTGATAATGTTGTGCTTATATGAAAAGGGCCATTTTAATTTTGTGGTGTGCAATCACAGCTCAAACTGCCATATCTCAGGTAAGTATAAAGCCTGGCCAATCGGTGGCAGCGATCGTCAGACTAAAAAATTACCCATTCCTGTTCATGGTTGATCAGGATCCTGAGGTCTCCCTGGTCATAAAACATGATACTGTACTGGCACGTCTCAGGGATCTGAAGAGGGACAAGATCCGCAGCGCACTTAGGGATTGTGCTGCTGCCCCGTTTTGTCTTACCGAAGCCTTGCGCATCGATCCTGAAGAGATCAGGGCTATTGGGGCGAGATTGTCTGAAATCAGCAGGCAAACTGGACTTGGGCAATTCATCGACAGAAAGGTTATTCCAACCGGAGCCTACCATTGGCGTCTGGAAAAGGCAACGGGCGAAGACCGGATGCGACTCATCTGGGAACAGGATGCTGCGGGTATCAATCATGTGCTGTCCGTATATGCTTCGGGCAGCAGACCAAACTATCCACTCATAGACTCCAACAGTCTGAATATAAGCAGTGCCGGACAATTTCCGAGAGGTTATGCCAATCAGCTTCAACAAATCTTACATAATCTGCTTGATGTTGACTCGGTCACCGGAGGTTTCATGACATTACAAACGGCGGCAGTCAATCTCTTTTTATCCATGAATGGAAGGAATCAGGCAGCTGATTATGAGCCCATGGAACGTGGAGTAAACAAGCACGCTTTAAAAAGAGCTGATACGCTTAACTGGAAACGTTTTCCTTATTCTGTCATCCTGGTGCCGGGAGCCGGACCGGCTGACCATTCGGTGAAGTTGACGCCAGAGGCGATCATCAGAATGGAATTGGCGGTGAGCGCTTACAAAAAAGGGATGGCCCCCTTCATTATGGTCAGCGGAGGAAAGGTTCATCCATTTAAGACAGAAGTCAACGAGGCAATGGAGATGAAACTTTATCTCACCCATGTGCTGGGCATACCAGCGTCTTCCGTGATCATGGAGCCGCATGCGCGTCATACCACCACCAACATACGAAATGCCGCCAGATTAATGATCCGGTATCGCTTCCCCATAGAAAAGCCCGGTTTGGCCTGTTCCACAGTTGGACAAAGTATGATGATCACCAGCACCCTTCCCGGTCGATGCATCAAGGAGCTGGGTTATGTTCCATATCGAAACGGGCAAAGACTGGATCAGCACTTTATTGAATTCTACGCGCTGAAAACTGCGCTACAGGCAGATCCTGATGAACCGATAGACCCATAACATCATGTATAGATACCTGATCGCCTTACTTTTCATACCAATTCAAGGGATGAGTCAGGCAGACAACCCCTGGATCATTACAAGATCCTTGAGCATTGATTCTCTCGGAGCCTGCCAGGGGATCTCCAGGATAGGCAATGTCTATTACATCTATGGAGATCGCGAATGTGGCGTCATCCGTGCCTATCAACAACTTGGCGATAGTCTGATAAAGACCGGAATCGAGATTCGGCTCTCCATCAACGACAGCGATCATATTAACCATCCGACAGGCATTGCATACCGAAAGGGTTATCCGGTTTTTATTGGAAACAGTATCAGACTTAATAAGGAGGGGACACTTTGGAAGGCCGTCATCGCTCAGGTTGATTGGCCGGGACTGCTTAGGTCTGGCACTTTAGATGGCCATCTCATATCAACCATTGAAGATGATACCTGCATTCAGGGCACACGCCCAGAATATGTCAGATTCCGGAATCGATGGTGGGTGGCCACTTCAGACTACGGACCTGGTCCGAATGAGGTAAGGTTATATCATCCGCATCGATTGGCGAAAGCCCGTCGCACGAGCGAAAAGGGTGTGCTCAGATTTAAATTCT
>CAJBZC010000351.1 GCA_903959965.1 uncultured bacterium | reverse complement strand
GCAGGTTCGGCGATACCAAACTGATTCCATGTCACCGAGTGCCCTTCCTCGAAGATCACTGCATCCATATCATTTCCTGATGGCTGTATCCTCGGCATCACTTCCGTCACTCCTGGTGATGTAAACCTGAACCATCGGACAAGGTTGGTCGGATCTGGTTCATTGCGGGAAAAATCAGCCATGTAACTCATCAATACATTTACGTTTGGCAATCTTGCCTGCTGTGCCTGTATGAGCAAGAGATCCTCCATCCTGGCCACCTCATGCTGGGTGAGGTTGATGCGTTTTTGGCGAAAGGAAGCTCTGATCTCTTTTTTATGCATCCGAGTCCGGGCATTCAATATGAACGGTTGGGATTTTTATAGCTGGCCTCCATTCATGCAGGGTTCTCAAATATGGAGAAGATTGTGGTTCCATATTTACGTTCCTGAAGGAAATGTGGCCTGGACTTGTAGTTATTCCGAGGCGTGTGCTCCAGCACAAACCATCCTCCTGGCATCAGCAGTGATCGATCATGTATGATCCTCGGTAGTTCATCTATGGGTCCAAGTGCATAAGGCGGGCCAGCAAAAATGAAACCGAAGCGATCAGTGCATTGGTCCAGGAATCTAAATACATCCATCCGCAGCACTTTCATGTTCTCGATGCGCAGGTCAGAACGGGTTTTTTCGATGAATGTGTACATTTTGGGGTCCCGCTCAACGGTTACCACATCGATGATGCCCCTGCTGCAGAGTTCAAAACTGATGCTGCCGGTACCTCCAAAGAGATCCAACGCGTGGATGTCTGTAAGTTCCAGCTGATTGTTGATCACATTGAACAGGCCTTCCTTGGCCACATCCGTCGTAGGACGTGTATGCGGCATTTGGGCGGGCGGATTGATCCGTCGGCCGCTCATCGAACCGCTTATGATGCGCATACGGCTATGGAGAAGGCGGGCGTGAAATAATGATCCGGATATACGGAAAAGATATCATCTGCGATAAATGTGCCTCCACCATTATCAGTCTCCACCACCAGGAAATACTTCATGAGTTCTTCAAAAATGATGGAATCCCGATCAATGAACCCGGAAACCATCACAGGGATATCCTCCGGATTGAGGTCGAACTGTTCTGCCGTGTTGAGGAGGGTGTAGGAAAGATCCTCCGGTATTTCGTAAGGAAAGCAATTGGATATCAACAACTTGCCATCCTTGTAAACGGCAGAAAGCACATGACTGGTATAGAACCAAAGGTGTATACAGGTAGCGGACCATTCTTCACTCCGCGCACGGATCGAGGTCATCATCAGGCTCACACTATGATGACTGATGGCCTGATGAAAACGCTGAGTCAGTGAATGATGCAACCAAACCGGGGTTCGATACAGGTTATACATCCCTAATTCGGGGAGATGCTCGGTCGAGGATACATTGGTGGGCAGATCTCCATGCACGAGCGACAAACAAACTTCTGCACTATCCGGATGATGGAGTCTCTCGGGCATCAACACATATTCATCCGTATTGAACGTGATGGATACTGATCCGTAACTCATCTCAGCCAGTGGACTTTCTGACAGAATGGCCAGGGCCTCTTCCTCCCTGCCGATCAATGGCAGGTTATAACTTTCGAATCCTACAATCTTTTTTTCGGCAGTAAGGAGTAGGGTGAGTGACAGATGATAAAGTCCTGCATCCACGCTCAAGCGCATGGCGGACGGATCCGGATGAACGAAATCCTTTAGCAGTATGCGAAAAGATGGTTTTGGCATTTACTTATATGCAAGTTACGATAAATTGACAGAACCCTGCGCAGCCTTACCTGCTAAAAGTTGTAGGTTTGCCGGCAATGACGATTACCAATCCTGCGGAAGACCTTAAACTCGGTGTCTCCTATCGCCAGATCCTGAAGCTCGCACTCCCGATCAGTTTTGCCCTGCTGGTTCCACAATTCAACTACCTGGTTAACAGCATCTTTCTGTCAAGATTGGGCAGTGGTCACCTGGGCGCGGCGGGCATCACAGG
>CAJBZC010000350.1 GCA_903959965.1 uncultured bacterium | reverse complement strand
GTGCGTCCGAGATACTTGTAGGATGAAAATTGATATCCGGTTTCTTCGAGCAATTCCCGGGCGATGGCTTCTTCAGGATCTTTGTCCTCCGGATCGATGCAACCTCCGGGGATCTCGAACTGCGTGAGCTGCAACCCATGCCTGTACTGACGTTCAAAGACAAATCGTCCGTCTTCTGTCAAAGCAACTGCCGTTACCCATTCCGGGAATTCATACACATAATAGGGATCCACGATCTTGCCATCGGGGCGCTCGCAACGATCCTTTCTGACCCTGAACCAGCGGTCGTTGAATAACAATTCAGAAGAAAGTATCTTCCATTCCATGATATGGATCGATTACTAACGGTGATGTATAAACGAAGATCATCTCCATCCCATGCGCTCACGCAGGGTATTCACATGTGCTACATGGTGGTTTCCGTGCCAGGCATAGATCCCTGCGAGGTCGCGCATGGAGAGCGTTCTTTTGGTTTCCGGATGCACGACGGTGCGTGCCCACTGTGCCTCATCTAGCGATAAGAACAGTGCATGCCAGCGGGCATGCAGGGCATGGAGGAGGGTAAGGGACATATTGACGGGCACGGACCTGACATCTGCGAGATCCGCCCAGGCGGCTTCATCGTAAGGTTTGATCACGGGGTTGTCTTCCGTCAATCCCAGTTTGCATCTGATATATGCATTCATGTGACTGTCGGCCACGTGATGCACAAGCTGGGTGACCGTCCAGCCTCCCTCGCGATAGGGTGTGTCGAGTTGATCGGCATCGAGGTCGAGTATCGCGATCTCGAGTTTTCGGGGGAGATACATGATGTCTGTCAGTGCCGATTGCAACGCGCGCGGATCGTCACTGATGGGGACATATTTACCAATGGGATAACGGTTATCCATAACCGAAAAAAATTAAACGCCACTCCGGAGACAGGCCCCGGAGTGACGGCATTATCATGAAGGTTGCTTAACGATCTCGATCAGTTCCACGTCGAACATCAGCACGGATCCGCCAGGGATCTTCTCGCCGGCACCCTGTTCGCCATATCCGATTTCAAAGGGGATCCAGAACTTATAGCGGGATCCCGTTTTCATCAGCTGCACGCCTTCTGTCCATCCGCGGATGACGGCGTTGAGCGGGAAGGTGGCGGGTTCACCGCGTTCGCGCGAGCTGTCGAACTTCGTACCGTTCAGCAGGAAGCCGTCGTAGTGCACCTTGACGGTATTCGTATCCTTGGGCTGTTCTCCGGTACCTTCGGTGATCACTTCGTACTGCAGGCCGCTGGCGGTCTGCTTCACGCCGGGTTTCTTGGCGTTCTCGGCCAGAAACTTACGGCCTTCGTCGATCACGGGTTGGATCTTCACGCGGGAAAGTGCCTGCAGCTGGCGGCGGATGACACCGTCGGCCTGTTCAGGTGTCAGGATGGTATTGCCCTTGAGGATGTCCTGAAATCCCTTGCCGAGCAGGGCGGCGTTCACTTGCGTGAGACCTTGCTGCTTGAAGAAGTTGCCATCGAGCATGCCGATGGCATAGCTCATGCTGTCGAGGGTGGTCTTCAGTGCCGGAGCGGCGGGCTTCGCGGCAACGGGCTTGGCTGCTGCTGCAGGTTTAGCGGCCGGTTTGGCGGCGGCAGGTGATTTCACGGGGGCAGGTTTGGTCTGCGCCGAGGCTGAAACGGTCATCCCGCCCAGGAGCAGGATCGAGAGGATTGTCTTCATATCTATTTATTGTATTTGGGAGACTGCAAGGTACAGCATTCGGGCTTATGCTTCACGCAGGGCATGGCCGGTGAGGCGGATGAAAACATCTTCCAGACTGGCGCCACGCACTTCTTTCTCGGGGGTGAAACCGGAGGCCATGAGCTGGTCGATCATCAACGCGGGCGGATCGATGGCGATGATGCGGCCGCCGTCCATGATGGCCACTCGATCACATAAAACTTCTGCCTCGTCCATGTAGTGGGTAGTTAGTATAACGGTGGTTCCTTGTTGCCGGATGTCGCGAATGAGTTCCCACAGATTTCGGCGGGCCTGCGGATCGAGTCCGGTGGTGGGTTCGTCGAGGAACACCACTTTGGGTCGGTTGATGAGGGTGATGGCGATCGCGAAGCGTTGCTGCTGGCCGCCGCTGAGGTCGCGGAAACGGTTGCGGGCTTTGTCTTCCAGGTTGACCCGGGAGAGCAGTTCCTTCGGATCAACGGAGGTGTTATAGAGTCCGTTAAAGAGGCGGATGGATTCGGTGAGTGTGAGGCCTGGATAGAATCCTGATGTCTGCAACTGCACACCTATGATGCGTTTGATCCCCTGCGGGTTCTCATCTACCGAGATCCCGTCGATGATGACTTCTCCGGAAGTCTTGCTGCGGAGGGTTTCCATGATCTCCAGGGTGGTCGACTTTCCGGCACCGTTGGGGCCCAGGAGTCCGAAGATCTCTCCTTCCTTTACCTCGAAGCTGATGCCACGAACAGCCTCGAAATCACCGTAGCGTTTGACGAGGTTTCGTACTTGTATGATCTCCTGGTTGCCTGTTGCCGTCATATGACAAAGATACGCCGCTCAGGCGGGTACGGCACCATCGAGGAAGGAATCCAGTTCGTCCATCATGCCGCGACTCCCGATGAAAAAAGGCTCGCGTTGATGCAGACCTGTTGGTTGGATATCGAGGATGCGGCGTTTGCCATCTGTGGCGCGACCGCCGGCCACTTCGAGGATGAAGGCAAAGGGATTACATTCGTACATCAGCCGAAGTTTACCACCGGGCATGTCGGTCGTAACGGGATAAAGGAAGATGCCACCCTTGATCAGATTGCGGTGCAAGTCGGATACCAGGCTGCCGATATATCGTTGCGTGTAAGGACCTCCATTGGTTTCGTCCTTGCGCTGGCAGTGATCGATATACTGCTGTACCCCCCGCTCGAATCGGTGGAAGTTGCCGTGGTTCACCGAATAGATGCGGCCATGGGGAGGACACTTGATATCGGGATGACTGAGCGAGAACTCTCCGATGGATGGATCGAGTGTGAAGCCGTTGACCCCGCGGCGCGTGGCATAGACGAGCATGGTAGATGACCCGTAGACGATATATCCAGCCGCGACCTGCCGGATACCTGGCTGCAGGAAATCCTCGCGTGTGACAGGAGATCCCTTTTCCGAAACGCGCCGATACACTCCGAAGATGGTACCGATGGATACATTCGCATCGATGTTGCTGCTGCCGTCGAGCGGATCGAAGAGCACGACGTACTTCGACTGATTGCTGACCGGATCATTAAAGGCGATGAAATCATCAAATTCTTCGCTCGCAATCCCGGCACAGCTGATGCCGTGCTTAAGGACGCCCATCAACTGGGTGTTGGCATAGATATCGAGTTTCTTCACGTCCTCCCCCTGGACATTCACCAGATTGGCATCGCCGAGGATGTCCACCAGTCCGGCCTTGCTCACTTCGACATTCACCCGCTTGGCGGCGAGTCCGATGTCGCGCAGAAGACTGGACAGCTCACCGGTGGCGTTGGGGAAGTCGCGGAGCTGCTGGATGGTGAACTCATCCAGTGTCCGGATCTGACGATTTACGATCATGTGCAGAGGGGTTGTGAAACAAATCTAATCTCCTTTCGGATGAATTAAAAGCATATGCCAGCCCGCACTGTCTTTATTTTTCGGACATTTGCAGCGTTTGACGATTAAGCAAACCCAACATTCATGAATGTTATCCACATAAATAGCGCAAGTATAGCTGATGCAGCAGGTGTAAATAATGTAATCAACATCCTGGAGTCGATGAATGGGCGACCCATGTTGCTGGTTACTTCAGCGATGGGAAGCACTACACATACCCTGGAAGCCATTGCAGAAGCCTATTTCGCCGGAAAAAGGGAAGATGCACTGAATGTCTTTCAAACTTTGTTTCAATGGCATCTTGATCAAATTCATTCGCTGTCAGGCAGCAGTTACGATCAGGCGATTTCGCATTTGGATGAATTCCGAACCGAAGTCGAATGGCTCTTGCACGATCGTCCGGTGCGTCCTTTTCATTATTACTATGACCAGATCGTATGTGCAGGTGTCCTCATGTCATCGGTCATCCTTTCCTCCGCATTGAAACAAACCGGAATCAAGGTACATTGGACGGATGTGCGGGATGTGATCAGGACGGATGATCAATTCATGAATGCGCAGATCGACATTCCCTTTACCAATCATCAGATCGATCGGCTGATCAGGCCTGCATTGGCTTCATCGGATGTATTGGTGACACAGGGTTTCATCGGATCGACGGATGAAAATGAGTCCACTACTTTTGGCGCCGAAGGTCTTGACAAGACAGCGGCCATCATGGCTGATTGTTTGAATACACCGGTCAGCACCCTGTAAAGATCAATAATCGAAGTGAGTACTGATATTTATTTTGAAAAGGGAATAAATATAAACGACTGCAAAGGATGAGCTTCGGTCATCAAAGCACGATGTACTCTCCTTTCGGATTGATAGCGATGATGGGCAGTTTCTTATGTTGCTCAAAATAATCGTAGGCCTTCTTGAGTCGGAGTGCGAATGACTTTAAAGACGGGTCCTCACGTGTCAAACGTTCCAGGAATTCCACACTCTTATACACGGTATAACGGACAGGATAAATATGAACCGGAATATAGTCCTGCCCGGCATTATAGGCATGTAGCGACAGGATATATAATTCTTCTATCTGAGGGTCGGTGATGGGAATGCAGCCCGTGGTCACACAACTTCCATGGATATAAATATCACGGCCAGGCTGCATGGAATCTGCCAGAATGCGGTCTGATACATTCGGATAGTTGAGTCCGAGTGAAAGATGATAAGTGCTATTGTGCTTGAATTCATTGATATAATAAAAACCTTCGGGGACCTGGAAGTCGCCTTCCATGCGCTTGGGGCCGAGGGTGCCTGCCAGGGCGCAAACACGGTAAGTCTTGAAGAGTCTGAATGGTTCCGACATGGATTGCCTCACCCAGACTTCCATTTCGCTATCGTATTTGAAGGAACGGATGTAGATATTTTTCGCCGGCCAGGTCAAATTTTTTGCACGAAACTGCATGCGGAGTGTATCCTCCTTACGTTTGAATACATCGGATACCCTTCCGAAGGTTTTCTGGTAGTCTAGGAAAGAGTTCTGGGCGAGTCCGTCGCCCGCGGCCAGGAGGAAGAGCAGGGCCGCGGGGACGGCAGTGCGAAGGTTCAGCATGGATCTGGTTTGGTCGGCGATTTGTCGCCTGGCCATGTACACAGATCGTGACTTCATCCGTTTGCTGTACCACTTCACTGTAGACTTTCGCCC
>CAJBZC010000349.1 GCA_903959965.1 uncultured bacterium | reverse complement strand
GGCATCACAGGTGTATACTATCTGATCTTTGGCGCCATCGGTTACGGACTGAACAACGGCCTGCAGGCCTTGATTGCACGGCGTGCCGGTCAGGACAGGCTGGAGGATATCGGCATTCTTTCTACCCAAAGCATCTATCTGAGTCTCTGTATTGCAGCCTTTGGCATCATCACGACTTATACCCTTGCACCTTTGATCCTTGCCGGAAACGTTGAACCCGGACTATACGATCAGTCGCTTTCCTTTCTTCGCATTCGCATCTGGGGATTGCCCTTTCTTTATCTGTACCAAATGCGCAATGGCCTGCTCGTAGGCACCAACCAAAGCAGATTGCTGATATGGGGAACACTGGCGGAAACCGTTTCAAACGTGGTGCTTGATTATGCCCTCATCTTTGGTAAGTTCGGCTGCCCGGCCCTCGGCTTCAACGGTGCAGCCTGGGCAAGCGTGGCGGCTGAAGCAATTGGCATGATAGCCGTGCTGCTGATCATACAATTCAACGGGCTCACCAAACGCTTCGGGCTCTTCCGCGACATGCGTATCCATGGCTCCGAGCTTCGTTTACTCTTGACACAATCCTCTCCCCTGATCATGCAATATGCCATCAGCATCATCAGCTGGGACTACTTTTTCATCCTCGTATCCCATCATGGTCGCCTGTCACTCGACATCAGCCAGTTCATGCGGGTGATCATCGGATTTCTCGGCGTCTTCATCTGGAGTTTTGCATCCACGACAAACACCATGGTCAGCAATGTCATCGGACAGGGACGTCAGCAGGAAGTGATCCCACTAGTGGGTAAGATCACCCGGGTGAGTATGACATTTTCAATAGCACTGGCCATTCCCTTACTTTTATTTCCCGGGTTCTTTCTCCGCCAGGTGCAGGAAATCCCCGCTTTCGTGGAACAGGGTATTCCTGTCCTACGCGTGGTGGCGGTTGCGATGGTAATGATGAGTTTCTCAACGATCTGTCTGAATGCCGTCACCGGCACCGGCAATACCCGCACAAATCTGATGATCGAGGCGATCACTATCATCGCCTATTCGATCTACGTTTACTTGACACTGGAGTATTTTTTCCTGCCGATCACCATCGGCTGGATGTCTGAATGGCTCTACTGGGCCCTCACATTCAGTATGTCTTACGCCTATCTCAGAAGCGGTAGATGGAAGGGGAAAGTGGTATAATTTAAAAAGGACCATCCAGTTGGAAGGTCCTTTTTAAATGTTTTGGAAGCATATTATTCTGCGTCTTTGGGGGCCTTTTTCTTGGCCGTCTTTGGAGCTATGACCATCAACATCCGTTTGCCTTCCAGTTTGGGCAGACCTTCTACCTGTCCAAATTCAGCGAGACGTTCCGCAAATTTCAGCAGCACCAGCTCTCCTCTTTCTTTGAACATGATCGCACGGCCTTTGAATTGCACATAGGCTTTGACCTTATTGCCTTCCTTCAGGAAGTTCTCGGCATGCCTGGCCTTGAAATCGAAGTCATGGTCATCAGTCCCCGGCGTAAAGCGTATCTCCTTCAGTTCGGCAGACTTGCTTTTGGCCTTCATTTCCTTTTCCTTCTTCTTCTTATCGTAGAGGAACTTGTTGTAATCTACGATTTTACAGACGGGAGGATCTCCCTGAGGAGATATCTCCACCAGATCCAGCTGGAGTTGTTGGGCGATCCGCATAGCTTCCTGGGTAGGATAAATGCCAACCGTCACATTGTCTCCCACAAGTCGCACCTGTGGAACACGGATATACTGGTTGATGCGGTGTTCCGGCTCCTTGCGGGGCATGAACTTGCCCCTGAATCCGCCGGGGCCGGCCTTGATAATGGTCTTTTTGGGGAGCGCCATAACGATGTGTCCTGAGATGCAGTCGACAGCCTGCCTTCAGGTTTGTGCTTTGATTTTTTGGTACTGTTTACTGTCGGTTTTCTTTTTCTGATGTCAAAGTAAGGATAATTTCCGATAGCGGGAACATACCGGCGTCACCTTTCCCCTGCTTTCTGACGGAAACAGCATCCGCTTCCACCTCTTTTTCGCCGATCACGAACATATAGGGAACTTTCATGAGTTCCGTATCGCGTATTTTCTTCCCTATCTTCTCGTTTCGGTCGTCGATTTCGGCACGAATCCCCGCCTTTTTAAGTCTGGCCAGTGTCTTTTGGGCATGATCCGTGAATCTGTCGCTGATCGGCAAAATCTTTACCTGAACGGGTGACAGCCACAGTGGAAACTTGCCGGCATAGTGCTCCAGGAGAAATCCGATGAAACGCTCATGGGTTCCAAGTGGCGCACGATGGATGATTAGCGGAACCTCAGGCTGGTTGTCCTTGTTGGTATAGGATAACTTAAACCTGCGGCCCTGCGCGAAGTCCACCTGGTTGGTCGCCAGCGTGAACTCCCTGCCAATGGTACTCCAAATCTGAACATCGATCTTCGGGCCGTAGAAAGCCCCCTCATCCGGAACCTCCACAAAAGGAATATCAGACTCCTTCAGCACTTCACGAACCATGGCTTCTGTCTCCAACCATAGTTCAGGTTCATTGATGTATTTCTGGCCGAGCTTTGAAGGTTCATGCAGACTCAGTCGCATCACATACTTCTCGATCCCGAAGATCTTGAAATACTTAAGATACATATCGTTTACGGCCCGGAACTCCTGCGCGAACTGTTCACGGGAGCAATAGATATGGGCATCGTTCATGTGCAGACAACGAACCCGCATCAATCCAAACAATTCACCGCTTTGCTCGTAGCGGTAGCAGGTGCCATATTCAGCCAGTCGAAACGGGAGATCCTTGTAACTCTTGGGTTCCGCATCGAAGATCTTATGGTGATGCGGACAATTCATCGCCTTAAGGTAGTATTTCACGCCCTCCAGTTCCATGGGTGGGTACATGGATTCAGCATAATAAGGCAAGTGACCGCTGGTCAAGTATAGATTCTCCTTGGCGATATGCGGGGTGACCACCCGCTTATATCCGGCGTCCTCTTCTGTTTCCTTGGCCAATTTCTCGAGTTCGTCGATCACGATGGTACCATTGGGAAGCCAGAGCGGCAATCCCGGACCGATATCATCGTCGAAGGTAAAAATTCCCAGTTCCTTGCCGAGCTTACGATGGTCGCGTTTCTTCGCTTCTTCCAGCATGAGCAGATGCTCATCCATTTCCTTCTGGTTCGGGAAACTGACGCCATATACACGGGTCAGCATCTTGTTTCGCTCATCTCCCTTCCAGTAGGCACCGGCCAGGCTGGTGAGCTTGATGGCCTTGATCAGACCGGTGTGCGGGAT
>CAJBZC010000348.1 GCA_903959965.1 uncultured bacterium | reverse complement strand
GGATGCAGCACTTATGCAGGAACTTATCCCCGAACTCAGGGTGCTGGGATATTTGGTGGAAGCAAGCGGACAGGACGTTTTTCTGCTGGAAGGCACTCCTTCAGACCTGAAAGGAGGAAGTGACGGCGCAGAGATCGAGAATCTGCTGGAATCCTACAAGCATTTCAATCCCTCACTGACCTGCTCGCGAAGGGAAAAACTCATAAGATCCATGGCTGCCAGGCAGTGCGTAAAGGCGGGTAGCTACCTGTCCGCGGAAGAAATGCGGCGCATCGTGAGCGAACTTGCCGCCTGCCGCCAACCCACCCTCTCGGTGAGCGGGCTCCCTACCTATGTCAACTGGCGGGCAGACCGACTGGATGCGATGTTCTTCAGATGATGACCGTCATCAATAAAGTTTCATGACTTCTCTCAAATAAGCCTCAAAACGCTTGCGGATATCCGCAGAAGATCCCCGGTGGTTGTTGACCAGCATGGAGAAGATCAGCCAGCGACCGCTGTCGGCACGTACAAATCCGCTCAGTGCCACAACTCCGCTCAGGGTGCCCGTCTTGGCGTAAATGCGACCTGTCAGATCCGGACCATAACTCCGCAAGGTGCCGGTGCCCGGGGTAGGAAATATCCCCTGCACCCGCTCCAAACCGAAATCGGCGCGCATCCTGTCCAGCACCCATACGAAATCCGCCGGTGTGAAGAGATTGTAACGACTCAGTCCGCTGCCATCCGCCCAGCGCGGAAGATGCGGCATCCCGGCGAATGTGGTCTTCAACAACTGATCCGTCGCTGCTCCCTCACTGAAGCGACCGGTGAGCCTGAGGGCCGTCATTAGCAGGGTCTGTTCGGCATAAAAATTATCGCTGCGCAGCATGAGCGGACGCAGCATCGAATCAAGCGGACGGGAGCGGACGACATAACGTTGACGGCTAACCGAAGATTTCGGCACCTCATTCACCGGATAGATATCACGATGCAGTGTATCGCGCAGCAGTTGAAGTGCGGAGCCTGAAACCTGCGTCACAAAAGGCACTTCGAGCATCTCTCCGTCGCGCCTTCCTTCGGTGATGGTGAAACGGTTGGCATCCCGGTCGCGTTCGACGGAGAACCTGCCCCGTGGATCGGGCGCGGTGAAATCCACTGGCCAGTCCACTTCCGGTTCACTGGTAATGAATACATCAACGGTATCTCCCGGATGAGTGGGTTGTTCTTTTCGTCCGACCGACTGCGTCCAGCGAATGACATTCCCAAAGACCGGCAGCGGGCTGCGTTCGGCCATGTAGTAGGCACTATAATCATCCCAGCTCCAGCCACTGCCGAGCGGGGTCGTCTTCCAGGCTTCGGCGACGAGGCGAAGTGGCTTATCGGTGGTTCGCAAAAAGTCCGCCACCCGGTGGCTTTTGTAATCCGGATGCAGCAGTGTGGGATCTCCGGTGGGCCACAGGTAGATGGCGGTATCAAGGTCCTGCCATTCGATGCCATCGAGCGAATCACCGAGATGTTTCATGGCGGCGTAGCAGGTGATGATCTTGGTATTGCTGGCCGGAACGAAGAAACGATCGGCCTGATGGCGGTAGAGCCATTTTCCAGCTTCCGGATCGAAGAGCGCGATGCCGACATGCGCCTGTGAGAGGGCTGAATCCCGCAATATGTATTCACGCGTGGCTTGTGCAGTGCGGCGCGGCAGGGAACAGGAAGTCCAGAGCAGGGCCATCAGGATCAGAAAGGCTGAAAGACGCATGGGATGATTGTTTTAAGCTTGGAAAGATCAGCTTCGTTCCTGGGCCCGGATCCAACGTTCCGGCAGATCGTTCTGGGCAGCCTGGCGATAGTCGCCCTGCGAGCAGGGAATATAATTTCCGTCGGGCATCTGCATCCACCATCGTCCGGTGCGACGGCTCTGCAGGAAGGTGGTCTCGACTTCGGCGAAGGCGGTGTGGTATACGTTATGGTCATCGACGTCCGTCAGCGGCACTTCCAGACGGCACTTGCGGAGGCCGTCCATGAAATACCAGATCATCTGTGCGGCCTGCTGGGCGGAACGCTGGGCGGGGTCATCGTCGACTACCGTACCGTAGATGCCAACCGTGTTGAGTTTATCGCTCATGCCGGCGTACTGCATCAGCAGGCAGGCCTCTTCGCCATTGAGTCCGTTAGGCAGATTTGAGGATCCGGGCGCCGCGGCATGTTGCAGGGCTGCCATGTCGAAACTGAGCATACTGGAGGCGCGGAGTACGGGCTCCATCTCGTCCATCGCTTCCCGCATATGCCCGATCCGGAAACAATCGAACCTGAGCTTGTCCATCGTCTCCAGCATGTTCGGATGCACCAGGTAGCTCTGGAAGGCCAGGTGGCTGTAATTCCGGATGAAATTGGGCTCTCCGGTCAGGATCTCCATCAGGAAGTTTCGGCTGCGCGTCGGAATATCGATCGACAGATCGATATAGGCGTCCACGACCACCGCTTCGATGATCTGCTTGCGTTGTCGATATACCTCATATTGGGCCAGTGTGAGGTCGTGCGATCCGCCGATGATCACAGCGCGTGCGCCGGAAGCGGTGATCTCGGAGACGACGCTGCGCAAAGCAGCCATGGTGTCTGCCACCTGTTCCCCTTGTCGTATGTTACCTGCGTCGGCAATGCGCAGCTGCCGGTGCCACTGGTAGAGCGTATAAAGTGATCTTCTGACGGCATCCGGTCCGGCATTGCTGAAATCTTCCTGCACGTCTCCCCTCCGCTCACCACAGCCGACCAATACAATATCGGCCTCCCGGAAGGATGGCAGTTCGCCCTCATTGGCTTCGATGTAGAGCCCCAGCTGCCCGTCGCGGAACCGCTCTTTCATGAAGGCCGGCCCTAGGTCGACCGGGTCCAGGAAGTCACTGATTTGAAACAGATCGTCCATCAGATGCGAATTTTCGCAAACCTAATCCATTCGGACGGAAATCCCACCGGCAGGCCCTGAGGCGGCCCTCCGATCCTTTGACGGATTTCATATCTTTGCAGGATGGATGCAATCTTGGCGCAGATCGAAGCCCACAAGGAGGAGATACGCACATTCGAGACCACAGACCCGGAACTGCTGGAAGCCTTCCGGATCAGGTTCCTGGGCACCAAGGGAATCGTCAAGGCCCTGATGGGCGAGATGAAGAACGTGCCGGCGGACCGTCGCCGGGATTTCGGACAGGTAATGAACGCCTTTAAAGAGACCGCGGAAGCCCGATATGCCACCCTGAAAGAGGTCATGACGGTGGCCGACGCCGGATCAACAGGCCCGGATGCTACCCTGCCCGGAGACCCTCTGTCTGTGGGCGGACGTCACCCTATCACCCTGATGCGCAACCGGATCGTGTCGATCTTCCGCCGGATGGGCTTTGCCGTCGCGGAGGGACCGGAGATCGAGGATGACTGGCATAATTTCACGGCACTGAACCTGGGTGAAGACCACCCTGCACGAGACATGCAGGATACTTTCTACCTGTCGCGCAGGCCAGACATGCTGTTGCGCACCCATACCAGCAACGTACAGATCCGGGAGATGCAGCGCAACAAGCCGCCCATCCGGATTGTATGCCCCGGACGGGTCTATCGAAACGAGACGGTGAGTGCCCGCTCCCACTGCTTTTTTCATCAGGTGGAGGGGCTGTACATCGACGAAGGTGTTTCCTTCGCCGATCTGAAGCAGACGCTGTACTCCTTTGTAAAAGAGATGTTCGGCGAAGATGTGCGCGTTCGTTTCCGACCGAGTTACTTTCCATTCACCGAGCCCAGCGCCGAAATGGACATCAGCTGCATGCTCTGCAAGGGAGAGGGATGCGCCGTCTGCAAGCGTACGGGATGGCTGGAGATCCTGGGATGCGGGATGGTACATCCGCAGGTACTTTCCAACTGCGGGATCGATCCGGAAAAATACAATGGCTACGCCTTCGGCATGGGTATAGAACGGCCGGCCATGCTGAAATACGGAATCACAGACATACGGCTCTTCAGTGAGAACGACGTCAGGTTCCTACGTCAGTTCACGGCGGCCACCTGAGTACCCGTGACTGAAAAAAGAATCGAGTTAAGATGCAAATAACCGGATCCATCGTAATTTGCGGTTCATACACCCGGTGCATACAATTATTCAATGCCTGCACAGCTGCAGGCATCCACCCCACCCTGCTGATGCCTGCAGGGCAAGGAGGAGATCAACCAAAAGACATCGCACTGCATACAACCTCAGACCCCTTCTCCTGTGTGGCGGACATGGTGGTCGACTGCTCTGATGACGATCCTGAAACCGTAATAGCCCGCTGCAATCAACTCTCAGAGATCAATCATGGCGACGTGGTATTCGCGCTGAATGCCGATATGCCGGAACTTGAAAAAGTCGCCCGGCGTATCATGCATCCGGGGCGGGTGGTCGGCATCCGATGGGAAATACCGGACGCTGAGGCTGCCCGAATCATCAGCACTCCGCTTACCACGGACATCGCCCTGGCAACAGCATTCCTTTTTCTGGAATCGCTCAGGCAACCTGATATGCGCTGAAGTGCGATTCCTACAACATCTAACTGGTTAACAACCATGTCTACACCCAGCGTACTTGTCACCGGCGGAAGTGGCCTGCTTGGCGGTTATTTGATCGAAGCGTTGAATGCCCGGAGACTGTCGGTACGTGCCCTTCATCGTTCCATTCCTCCCAGACTCCGGATCGCGGATCCCTCGCTGGTGGAATGGGTGTATGGAGATGTACTCGATGTCATTTCCCTGGATGATGCGATGGAAGGTATTACGGAAGTGTATCACTGTGCGGCCATCGTATCCTTTCACCCAAAACGGCTCAGTGAAATGCACCGCATCAATGTGGATGGCACGGCCAATGTCGTAAACGCATGCCTGCGTCACCAGGTCAGGAAACTGGTGCATGTGAGTTCGGTATCAGCCCTCGGCCGCAAGCGTGACGGACAGACGATCACCGAGCAAGCCAAATGGGATGAGGCATCCAACGGATCCGCTTACGGACGCACGAAATACGTAGCAGAAATGGAAGTGCAGCGCGGCATTGGCGAAGGACTCAACGCCGTGATGGTCAATCCGAGCATCATCCTGGGTGTGGGCGACTGGCACAAGGGATCCAGTGCAATGTTCCGAAACGCCTTCAACGAATTTCCCTGGTACACTGACGGAGGAACAGGTCTCGTGGATGCCCGCGATGTAGTGGAAGCGATGATCCGGTTAATGAAAAGCGATATCAGCGGCGAACGATTCATCGTATCCGCAGAAAACTGGCCCTACCAAAAGGTGTTCACGGAAATGGCCAAGGGACTAGGCAAGCGTCCACCACACCTGCATGCCCGCCCCTGGATGGGGGAACTTGTGTGGAGATGGGAGGCACTGAAGAGTCGATTCACCGGGGAAGATCCTCTGCTGACGCGTGAAACGGCGGATACAGCACGCGTTCAGGTATCGTATGACCCTGGACGCCTGCTGGAAGCATTGCCGGGATTCCGTTTCCGTCCGCTCTTCGAGTCCATCGCCGACCATTGTCGTGAATATCTGGTTAAATATGCGGATACCAGTCGATAAAGCCTCCGGATCTTCCTATCCTTGCATACAAAGCATCGCCACATGAACCACCTTCGCCTCCTGCTTTTTATGCTCCTGTCCATCGCCTCGGGTATGACTAGGTCGCAGGGCTTTTCCGTGGCCGGGATCGTGACGGATGTTCAGAGCGGACTGCCGCTCACCGGGGCCTCCGTCTTCTGCCAGAATACCACCCTCGGCACCGTAACCAATGCAGAAGGACGCTTCCGGATGCAACTGCCGGTTGGTGGATATGACCTGGTCGTTTCATTCAACGGCTATGAAACCCAAAGCATGCGCATCAACGCTTCCACGGAAAGTCTTCAGTCGATGGATGTGAAACTAAAAATGAAGGACAGAAGCCTGGAGGCTGTATCGGTCGTGGCCACTACGGAATTGAGAGACGGATGGAAGAGATACGGCGACCTTTTCAACGGCCTGTTCTTGGGCATGACCATCAACAGCGACAGTTGCCGAATCGACAACCGTGATTCTCTGCGTTTTTTCTACAGCAAGAAACGAGATCGCCTAAAGGTGATCGCCCGCGAACCGCTGAAGATCCTGAATCATGCAATGGGCTATGTGATCAAATATGAACTGGATTCATTCGTACATGAATTCTCATCCGGACTTACCGAGTATACGGGCTATGCACGCTTCGAAGAAATGGACGGAGATGATGCGCAACAACAGAAATGGGCGGAGGCACGGGAACGTGCGTACTTCGGATCGATGCTTCATTTCGTGAGGTGCTATTACGACAGCACGCTGCGACTCAACGGATATAAACTGGAGCGCATCGATCGCAGTACGGAAGAGAGTGTAATGATCTACGATCCGTATGACTCTGTTAGGTACGGCATCACCGAAGATGGGGACGTCATGTTACTGAATGATGGAAAACTGCGTGTCGCGTATACGCAGGAGCGACCTGAACCCAAATACCTGCAGATAAAGAAACTACCGGCGAACACTCCGGTGCAGATCTCCATCCTCGACTTTCCAGATTACATTCTGATCGAACAGAACGGTTACTTCTATGATCAGAAGAATATCCTCGTGAACGGATATTGGAGCTGGGAAAAACTGGCCGACCTCCTTCCTTATGACTATGATCCGGAATGAGCACCGGCATCACGTCCGCGTTCGAGTGCGATGATCCGATCCCACATTTCGGCAATGCGCTTCACCCATACTAGCTCTCTTCTTTTTTGCGATGCATCTACAGCGGGTGTGCCGAAATAGGTGCGTCCGCCTTCCAGACTGCCCGCCACACCGCTCTGTGAAAGTACCACCGCATTTGCGCCAATGGTGAGCGTCTTGCTCACGCCCACCTGCCCCCATAGGATCACGCCGTCTCCGATCTCTACGGCTCCTGCCACGGCCACTTGTGCAGCGAACAGACAATTGCGTCCAATAATTGTATCATGGCCGATATGCACCATATTGTCCATTTTCGTTCCGGTACCGATGCATGTATCATGCGTCACACCTCGGTCGATGTTACATGATGCACCGATTTCTACATCATCTTCAATGACAACGCGACCACAGCTTTCCATCCGCTTGTACCATACATCACGTTGACGTTTCGCATTATAATAGAAAGGTTCCGATCCGATGATCGATCCGGATTGTATGATTACCCGATCACCAATAATGCAATGATCCCGGATCGTGACATTCGGATGAATCACACAATCTTTTCCGATGATCACCTGCCCACCGATGCAGACGCCCGGATATGTGATCGTTCCCTCACCAATGACTGCATCCTGATGGATCATCGCTGTCTGCATGATCATCGGACGATATCTGCGCACGATGTTGAGATAAGCTTCGAAGGGTTGGTCAACCACCAGCAAAGCCTTGCCAACCGGAACGTCTGTTTCTTGATCGATGATGATGAAAGAAGCCGCGGATTCAATACAGGTACGATAGTATTTGGGATGATCAACAAATGCGAGGTCTCCCGTTTCCACCCGGTGGATCTCATTGATGCCCGTGGCATAAAGGCTTGCATCACCGACGATGCGCGCACCAATCCATGAGGCTACAGTTGTAAGTTGCACCGGAGCAGGGAATTTCATGTGTTTGCGTTTGGATGCAAAGTTAAGGGCTGACAACCGGTCGAAACAGCTGAACGAAAAGTCTTGCACAGACCTGCACGGATACCTATACTTTATTTTTTATTCTGCTTGTGTTCTCTCATCAATTCACAATAGGTACATAAGCATGTTGATAAAAAATCCAACGAAAAATTTTACTGCGGAAAAAAATAACTTTAATATTGTGTGAGGATTTTATTCCTGCACTCACTAACCCATTATTTGAAGCCCGGTCTTTCCGGGCTTTTTCTTTTCCATCAACATGCTCATGTTCCTCTAAAGTGGCGTGGGGTTCTTGCCTTCTTCCATCCCCCTTATTTGGCTTACCTTGCATTAAACTTCATTATATGCTTAAATCCATGACGGGTTATGGCCGTTGCGAACATACCATCGGAGATAGAACCTTTCTGGTCGAGATACGTTCGCTTAACGGCAAACAATTCGAGGCGCTGCTGAAGATTCCTCAATTGCTGAAGCCTTATGAATTCGAGATACGCGGATTACTGTCGGAACGGCTACTACGCGGCAGCATAGAATGTACGGTGACGATGCGTGTCAACGGTGCTGCGAAACCCGTTACGATCAATACTGATCTTGCGAAAAGCTATTACACACAACTCAAGTCATTGACGGATGCACTGGGGCTTGACACGTCGAACATCCTGGATGCGTTGCTGAAGTTGCCGGAAGTGATCGTACCGAACACGGATAGTTTTACCGAGTCCGACTGGACAACATTTAAAGATGTGCTGTTGCGTGCCATCGGAGAACTCGATGCACACCGGGTCAATGAAGGGAGGGCACTGGAGTTGGATCTGATCGAGCGGATCCTCAACATCGAGAAACTGCAGCTGGAGGTGATGCGCGTTGAACCACAACGGAGGGAAAAGATCCGAGATCATATCCGAAAGACATTGGAGGAACAGGTCGGACCCGATCGGTACGATTCCAATCGCCTGGAGCAGGAGTTGATATATCACATTGAGAAGATTGATATCAGTGAAGAACAGGTGCGATTGAGCAATCACTGCACCTATTTCCGTTCGTTACTCGAAGAACCCGGCGATGGCAAGGGAAAGAAACTCTCATTTGTGCTGCAGGAAGTCGGCCGCGAAATCAACACCACCGGCTCAAAGGCCTACGATGCCGAGATCCAGCGCAGCGTCGTGTTAATGAAGGACGAACTGGAAAAGGCCAAGGAGCAGGTGCTGAACGTACTTTGACGCGCGAAGGTCGGGTACACAAACAGCTTCCCGACCAATTTGTAATTTTGCACAAAGCAATCATCGTGAACAAAAGCGCCATCTGCATCGCCACCATCCTTTATTCGATGAGTTTTGTCTCCTGCGCAAGTCATGGTGTCATGGAGCAGACCACCACCATACCAGGTCATGCATGGTCTGTTGACCAGATCCCTGAATGTACTTTCGACATCACGGACACAACATCCATGCACCGCATTTTTTTTGTCGTCAGACACACCGATGCCTACGAATTCAATAATATCTGGATCGTGGCCGAAAGCATGACTCCTGGTGACACGGCCTTCTCCTCACAGCGATTTGATCTTCCGCTCTCACGCGGTGACCGTTGGTCGGGCAGTGCGATGGACGATATTCGTGAACATCGCATACTCATGTACCGCGAACCCGTTCGTTTTAGCAGAACTGGCAGATACAGGGTCAGACTGCATCATCAGATGCGGCAGGACCCGCTGCGTCATGTAATGAATGTGGGATTGCGGATCGAAAGGGCCAACCGATGAACAGGCACGAAGGCAGGAAACGCAGGTTCGCACTCATCACTGTTGTGTACTGGTTCCTGCTGGCATATCTCGTGGCAGCCCTGGCCTGGTGGTACATCGAACTTCGACAGCAGAATCTTGAAATGTACGCCTTCAAAAAAGATCTGCTTAGGAAGGACATGGCTGATTACGACCTGCTGATGCACCGGATCACGAACGAGCGCGACCGCAATGCCGCACAATATGCCGGTGAAGGGCTGATGTTCCTCGTCCTTACCCTGCTGGGCGCCGTCTTTGTCTACCGCGCCGCCCGGCGCCAGATCCGGTTCGATATGATGCAGGAGAACTTCCTGATGGCGGTCACTCATGAACTCAAGACGCCGATCTCCATTCTTCGGCTCAACCTTGAAACCATGCTCAAGTTCCCCTTGGAGGAAGCCGACCGGCGTCGAATGATGCAACAAGGCGTGATGGAAACCGAGCGCTTGAACGAACTCTGCGAGAACATCCTGCTCAGCTCCAGGCTCGAATCCGCCAGCCAGCATCTTGAACAACAGGCCGTGGACCTCAACGCCCTGCTGCAGGAGGCGGCCAACACCTATCATCAACGCGTCCCGGACCGGCGCATTCGCATCGAGCAGACCGATCAAGCTACCCTGGCAGGCGACCCGCTGCTCCTTCGACTCTGCCTGCATAATCTGATCGACAACGCCATCAAGTATTCTCCTCAAAACACATCCGTCACCCTCAGGACCGAAGCCACGCCCTCCGGATTTCGAATCACGGTGGCGGATCAGGGACCGGGCGTACCGGATGCCGAAAAAGAGAAGATATTCGGACGATTCTACAGATCAGGATCCGAGTCAACCCGAAAGACCAAGGGCACAGGACTCGGACTCTACCTCAGCCGAAAGATCGCACAGGCACATGGTGGAACCCTGAAAGTCAGGGACAATCGCCCACAGGGCAGTATTTTTGTCATGGAGATTCCCAAGCATCCGGCATGAATAAGACGTCAAAAGGAACCATTCTGATCGTGGAGGACGAGGAAGCATTGCAGACCACCCTCCGCCTCAGCCTTTCGCTGGAGGGGTATGATGTATCCGTGGCTTCCGACGGGGTCTCCGCCCTGCGCCGGGTGCGTGAAGAATACTTTGATCTGATCATCCTCGACATCATGCTCCCGGAACTCGACGGCATCAGCGTCTGCGAAACCATCCGGCTCACTGATACCACCCTGCCCATCCTCATGCTGAGTGCGCGTTCCGGCGGAAGCGACCGGGTACTGGGCCTCAAAAAAGGCGCTGACGATTACCTGACCAAGCCCTTCCACCTGGAGGAACTCCTGCTGAGGGTGGACAAACTGATCAGAAAGAACCGAAAACTGCAGGAAACCACCCCGATCGACAATGCTTTTAGCTTCGGCGGCAACCGGATCGACTTCAACGCCCAGGAAGCCATAAATCTCAGGGGAGAACGATTGGAACTCAGCCAGCGGGAAACCATGCTGCTCCGACTGCTGATTTCCCATCGGAACGAAGTCGTGTCGCGAGAAAAGATCCTGCAGAGCGTCTGGGGTTATCAGGTGTACCCGACCACACGCACCATCGATAACTTCATCCTGAATTTCAGAAAATACTTCGAGGAGGAGAGCCGCGACCCGAAGTACTTTCATTCCGTCCGAGGGGTAGGTTACCGGTTTACAGACGAGCCGGCCGATTGATGGCCCCGATCTCCCCACAACAAGCCGGAATGCCCTCCAGGGGCCTTCAGAGGCCCCTAAACGCCCCGATCCCCTGGTCTCACTCATTACAGGCGTCACGCAATCTGATACACACCAGTGCCCCTTACAATCGAAACATATCTTTTCTGAAAAGTCCGGCGGTCAAAGGTCCCCGAGTTGCGGCCTGAGCAAAATGTCTTCTACGCAGGCTTGCGGAGACAGGCTTGCCGCTGTCGTGATCATGGCGGCGACATCCCCGGATTCCATGATCCGCGAAGGATCGATCTGGAAACCATCCCAGGAAGCCGTCAGCGTGGCTCCCGGATGTACGGCGGTGACTTTGATACCGTGCGGCTTCATCTCCTCCCGCAAGTTGCGGCTGAAGCCCAGCATGGCCCATTTACTGATGCTGTAAGCTCCACCGTTGGGATAGGCCTGCAGGGCCGCCACGGAGCAGATGTTGAAGACATGGCCTGATCGGCGGGCCTTCATCCCGGGCAGCAGACGCCGGGTAAGGTGATAAGCAGACAGCAGGTTGATGTCGAGCATGCGTTCCAACGTACCCTCGGGCTCTTCATGAACCGTACCAGGCTCAAAGAAACCAGCGTTGTTCACGAGCACGTCAACGACGTCGCAGGCCTGAAGCACATGGTCGGCGAAGGCCTCCACACCCTCTCGCTTAGACAGGTCGGCATCGAAGGCCGTCACCTTACAACCATGACTGGCGGACAATGCCTGCTGCCATGACATCGTACCGCTCATATGGCGGGCACACAGCATCAGATGACATCCCGGATATCTTACGGCGAAAGCCTCTGCTACGGCCTTCCCAATGCCCTTACTGGCTCCTGTGACAACGATGTTCATGATGTGATAATGTTTCCTCCGGCAACCCGCCGGCCTGAAGCGGCAAAGCTACCGTAACTTCGCATCAAATCAGTTCCATTGGCCACCAGACGCTACGATCATATCTTCTTCGATCTCGACCATACCCTCTGGGATTTCGATGCCAACTCACGCGAGACCCTGCAGGATCTGTACCTCGAGCTGGATCTTGAAGGACGGGGCATCCCCACCTTCGACCGGTTTCACGACATCTACTATCATTACAACCTGCTGTTCTGGGACCGTTTCCGTAAAGGTTACATCAACCGGGATGAACTAAGATGGAAGCGCATGTGGCGGACACTGACGGATTTCCGGATCACAGATGAGGGACTGGCAAAAGCGATGAGCGAGCGATATCTGGAGATCCTCCCCACCAAGAAGAGACTCTTCGATGACACCCTGGAAGTACTGGATTATCTGACCGGCAAGGGCTATCCGATGCACCTCATTACCAACGGGTTCGAGCAGACCCAGCATGCGAAAATCCGCAACAGCGGCATCGCCCATTACTTCACGCATGTGATCACTTCAGAGGCCGCCGGCATCATGAAACCGCATCGCGAGATCTTCACCTTCGCCATGACAAAGGCAGACACCACACCGGAACGCTGCATCATGATCGGGGATACCCTCGACGCCGATATCATCGGAGCACGGGACGCCGGCATCGATACGATCTATTTCAATCCGGCCGTGCCACCGCGGGACGGGATCATCCCGACTTATATCATTGACAGGTTAAGCGGATTGCGCAAGTTGTTGTAAAGATCAAAGACCCGACTTCAGTTGGATGAGTTGCGCTACAATGCGCTCCGCTGCATGGCCATCCCAGAGGGGAGGAATGCCACCCTTCTTCCATCGACCTCCAAGCAACTGATCAATGGCTTCTCGCAGCCTGGACGGGGCATTCCCGATGAGCTCATTCGTACCAATGGTACAAGTCTCCGGACGCTCGGTGGAGTCTCGCAACGTAATGCAGGGAATGCCCATCACCGTCGTCTCCTCGGTGATGCCTCCCGAATCTGTGATCACACCCTTGCAATGCTTCACGAGATAATTGAACTCCAGGTAAGATAGAGGTTCCGACAGGATGATATTGCGGGGCGACAGACCGAAACGTTCGAAATTGCCGCGGGTACGCGGATGAACAGGGAAGACCACAGGTATCCCCTCCAATTTTTCCTCCAGGATTTGTATTATGCTCCGCAGGGTTTCGGGATCATCCACATTTGATGGACGATGCAGGGTCATGACCAGATAACCGCCAGCAGCAAGTCCTGATTCCGACCACAATGCAGGAGGCATGAACGCATCCATCTGATGATACAGCGTATCGATCATCGTGTTGCCGACAAAGAAGATGGCCTCGTCCGCAACGCCAGTTCGACGCAGATTCTCCCCCGCCGTTTCCGACGTAGTGAAAAACCAGTCGCTGATGCTGTCCGTCACCAGTCGGTTGATCTCTTCGGGCATGCGCCAGTCGCCACTCCGGATGCCGGCTTCTACGTGTGCCACTCGAATGCACAATTTCCGGGCCGTGATCGCACAGGCCATCGTGCTGGTGACATCTCCGACGACCATCACCAGGTCTGTCGGATGCGCCATCAGCTCGCGTTCAAAGCCAATCATGATCGCGGCCGTCTGCTCTGCCTGTGTTCCTCCGCCCGCCGCCAGGTTCGCATCCGGTTCCGGTATACCCAGCTGATCGAAGAAGTCCTGGGACATCTTTTTGTCATAATGCTGTCCGGTATGTACCAATCTGAACTCCAATCCGGCACCCTGAAGGTTCGACTGACGTATCGCCCGGATGATCGGAGCGATCTTCATGAAATTGGGCCGTGCTCCGGCGACGATCGTGACGCGCATGATTCAACGGTGTTTTCGAATCGGTCAAATAAATGAAAAAACACTTATCAAATGCGGGCAATGACCGTGACTCCACCCTGTACAACATCGCCCAACTTTACATTGACTGCTGTACCCGCAGGTAACAGGATATCAACCCGGCTGCCAAGTTTTATGAAGCCAAACTCTTCGTTCTGTTTGACCTGCTGCCCGGCAGAGAGATAATTGACGATGCGACGGGCCAGAGCTCCTGCGATCTGCTTGACAAGAATCGTGACGCGTTCATTGCGCAGTACCACACTGTGACGTTCGTTGTCAGTCGATGATTTTGGATCCCATGCCACCAGGAACTTGCCCGGGTGATATTTACTGTAGAGCACTTCCCCGTCGATCGGGTTGCGGTTGACGTGCACGTTGAGCGGACTCATGAAGATGGACACCTGCAGCCTGCGGTCATTGAAATATTCGTTGTCGTGCATCTCTTCGATCACGACGACCTTTCCGTCGGCGGGAGCTACTACTGCGCCGACATCCTGGGTGTGATTCCGGGAAGGAATCCGGAAAAAGGAAACGATGAAGACGAAAAGTCCGGCCGCCACGAACGTGATCAGCCAGGCCAGCCAGGGGAGACCATCTCCCAGAAAATGAAAGGCTGCAAAGGCCAGGGCGGTGCTGAAAGCAAGTACGATCAGGATGCTCGGAGTTCCTTCCTTGTGAATTGTCATGACGTAAAGGTAATGTGTTTCAGGACTTCATCCTCAGGCGGGCAGTGCGTTTCGGAGGAATCGTAGCGCGTTGCCATACATCATGGCCTCTACATCTTCCTCTGAAAATCCCCGGGCTTGGAGCAGTCCGGGTATTCTTGCGATATCCGCGATCGTGCCGATATCCGACGGACACTGTTCGCTGCCATAGCCACCATCCAGGTCGGAGCCAATGCATACGTGCCTGCAGTTGCCCGCGATCGAACAGATATGCACCACATGATCCATCAATTTGTCCAGCGTACAACCCATCCCCTCAGGTGTAGATATATTTTTTTCCCACCCCGGTACGATCATCCAGGCGTCCATGGCCGCACCGATGATCGCATCCCGTTCGATGAGGGTACGGATCATGTCATCGCTGAACTGACGGTTGTGATCTACAAGGCTACGACAGTTGTTGTGACTCGCCCAGACCGGTCCCTTGTACAAATCCAGGGCCTGCCAGAAAGCATCATCGCAGAGATGCGTGGCATCGAGGATCATGCGGAGGTCATCCATCCTGCGGAGCAATTCAATCCCCGGTTCGCCCATGCTGCCCGCGGCATTCGTGCCGTTGGCATAGCGCCCCGGGCCATAATGCCCCGGGCCCACGGCCCGGAGACCGTAAGCGTAGGCCCGCTCCAGAAAATCGGGACGAACCAGCGAATCGGCTCCTTCCAAACTGAGGATATATCCGATCGGTCCGGCCCAGGGAGCATCACCCGCTGGCATATGTTCGAGCAGCCTTTCGAGGGATGCCCGGTCTCGGATCATCACCATCTCTCCGGCCTCCTCCATCGCCCGATACCAGGCCAGCTGGCCCTGCGTCTGCGCCCAGGCCTGTTCGGGAGAATGCCAGCCCGGGAGACTGCTACCCGGTGGAACGAATCTTGCGATCTGGGTAGCAACCACCAGTCCGATGCCACCAGCGCGCAATGATGGAAATGAAACGGTGGCTCGACCTCTCCCAGGGAGATCCGTCCTGCCGGCTTCCCTGGCGTTGATATCATCTACATAGGAACGCAGATCCCGATTCCATTCCATGGCATTCATGGCCAGGTCCAGATGCAGGTCAACCGTAAACATTTATACTTGTATTTATATTTGTTTTCAAAGTCAGATGCCGATGCAACGATCCCTCGCGATGACCTTCCAAAACCCGTTGTGTCGACCCTCAATAATTACCGGCAATCGCTCATACAACGCCACGGTGGGACATACATGATACGGGATGCCGATCAGTACGTCACCTGGTCGATATCCATGTCCGACAGGAGCTTCTGCCACAAGATGCTCCTCGCTTTGCGAAACAACGTTAAGATCAGACGCTTCAGAAAAAAAGACACGACGGGCGATATCATTTTCTGATGCTACCGACTTATGCCCGAGATCAGTACATACACGAGTATCTGTAGGAAGTGAGAGGACACGTGTAATCAATGCCACCGCAGGTTCAAAGGGCTGTTCGGGACAGATGCCCGCATAACAGGCATCCCAGAAAATGGAAGTTCCCGGACTGCATTCCACATCCTTACGGTCTGCATGGATCGGGAACGTGGGAGACCCACCGACAATCACGTCAGGACGTTCGCCGATAATTTCGGTTATGCGTGACCGTAAGTCATTGACTGCTTCGAAAGATGCATCGCAGGCTGCCTTTCGGTCTTCTACATCGGGATGCCGATGATGTCCGTCGTAGGCGTGCAGGCCGACAGGCTTGATTCCTTCAGTCCTCGAACAATACTGCCAGAGATCGATCACTTCATCACCCGGCCGGATCCCGCTGCGGTTCATGCCCAGATTCAGATCAAGGTAAACCGGCACGGTCAGACCGGCAGCGATGAATCTTTCCGCCATCCGCTTCGCAGACTGAATGTTATCAGTGAGACATGCATATCGTGTAGCCGTGTACGTTAGTATGATCCTTGAGAATCGATCGATCTTTGGGCCATGCGGCTGGTAAGCCAGTACGACGTCCGGTGCCCCGCATCTGCCCAGGAGTTCAGCCTCTGCGATGGTGGCACACTTGAACTTGGTGATGCCAGCCTCCATCATCATCCGGATGCCTTCTGCGGTTTTATGGGTTTTAATGTGCGGCCGAAGTCGACTGATATCATCCACCATCTCCGTCATGCGGCGGATGTTGGCGGCGACGCGGTCGGGAAATACGACCAGGCATGGACTATCCAGCTGTTCTATATCCTCGATATGATACCAGGGTTTCATGCCTCGTCCTCCCCTTTCAGTTCGAACACTGCTTCTATCTCTACAGGCACGCGGTCGGGCAGGGATCCCATGCCTACAGCACTGCGGGTTCCAATACCGTTTTCCTCGCCCCATACCTGGGCAAAGAGTTCACTGCAGCCGTTGATGACATGCGGATGTCGGTCGAAATCCGGAGTAGCGTTCACCATCCCGAAGATCTTGATGACGCGTTTGACACGGTCGAGCGTTCCCAGTTTCGCACGCACTGTGGACAGGATGCAGAGCCCCACCAGACGGGCTATCTGACGAGCCTCGTCGGCATCCATATCCACACCTACCTTGCCCTGGATGCGCGTACCATCGTCCCTCAGGGGCACATGTCCGGATACATGCAGATATTTCCCATCGATCAGACAGGGTTTGTAAATGGCCCGAGGGGCGGGGATCACAGGCAGGGTCTCTTGCAGGGCTGCGAGGTTCTGTTCGGCAGTCATATATTTCTTTTTAAAGTTGCAAATTAAAGAAGCGATGTTAATGGATCAGGGCGTTTAGCACCAGTACGGCCGCAAGGCCTGACACGGCGACGATCGTTTCCATTAAGCTCCAGGAACGAATCGTATCCTTTACACTCAGATTGAAATATTCCTTGAACATCCAGAATCCGGAGTCATTCACGTGTGAGAACATGAGACTCCCGGCGCCGATGGAGAGCACCATCAGGCTGGGATCCGCGCCGGTGGCCGGAATCACGGGTGCGATGATCCCCGCGGTCGTCAGACCTGCAACGGTAGCGGATCCCATCGCCACGCGAATGATGGCGGCGATCAGCCAGCCAAGTACCAGCGGGGGCAGGGGTGCATCGTTCATCAGTGCGGCGATCTGTCCGCTGACACCACTGTCGGTGAATACCTGTTTCAGCGCGCCGGCACCGGCGACGATCAGCAGGATGAGTGACACGTCTTTCACCGCATCGGCGTAATTCGCCATGATGGTTTCCATCCTAAGTCCTCGACGCAGTCCCAGGGCCCAGGTTGCATAGACGAGGCTGATCATCATAACCACCGCAGGCTCAGAGAGGAAGGTGACCCATGAAGCGGTGGTACCCTGCGGAGTACTGAACATCGGAAAAAGGGTCGTGCCTGCCAGCATCAGCACGGGCAACAGAGAAGCAAAAAAACAGGTAGCCGTGCCCGGTAGTTCGTGATCAGGAAGGGTGGCGGATGTGAAGGTTTCTGGAGGTTGGCTGGAGATATGCTTCAGTGTCCGGGCAAAAACAGGCCCTGCCAGTATGATGGCGGGCACGGAAACAATGAAGCCATAAAGCAGGGTTCGGCCCATATCGGCTCCGAACTGGCCGACCAGCGCTGTGGGGGAAGGATGTGGCGGGAGGAAACCATGGGTGACAGACAAAGCCGCCAGCATAGGCACACCTAGCCAAACGGCAGGCTTTCCAAGTTGACGCACGATGGAAAAGATCAGGGGGACAAGCAAGACGAATCCAACATTATAGAAGAGGGGAATGCCCACGATGAAACCTGTGAGCATCAGTGCCCAATGGATATGCCGCTCGCCGAATCGACGGATCAGGACCTGCGAGATCCGCTGCGCTGCGCCGGAAACGGCCACCATCTTGCCGATCATCGCACCCAGTACGATCACGACGACCAGGGAACCCAATGTATCCCCCAATCCCTTTTGCACAGAACGGGTGACCGTTTCAGGCGGAATGCCCAGGGCAATGCCTGTGGCCAGTGATACCAGCAGAAAAGCAAGGAATGCATTGAGTCGTCCCCAGGTGATCAGCAACACCAGCACCAGGATGCATAGAATGGTAACGGTCAGGGTCATACGTAGATTTTTGCAGTCACCGGACGCACGCGACCCCAAGGACCGCCCCGTCACCTCATGAACAAGATACAGAATATCCAGACAAAAGGAATCGCCAGCAGCAGGGAATCGAATCGGTCCAGGAACCCTCCGTGTCCTGGCATGAAACTGCCCGAATCCTTCACGCCGGCCATCCGCTTGAGCTTGCTTTCCAGCAGATCACCAAAGGTGCCGGCGACAGCACTAATGACAGATACGGCCAACAGATGGCCTGGATCACCATGCAGCAACTGGCTTCCGCCCAGCGTCACCAGCAAGGTACTGAGGATGATCCCGCCGATGGTACCCTCCCAGGTCTTTTTCGGGGATATGGACGAGAGCGGCGTCTTTCCGATGAACGACCCTACGATGTATGCCATGGTATCATTGATCCAGATCGATGCGACAATGATCAACGGTAACGTATAACCGAAAATGTTTCCAAGTCCGGAAGCCAGCGTTCCGTGCGGCTCGGAAGCACCCCAGGCGGATCCGCTACGCAAGTGGATAAGCATCATCATACTGCCTGAAATATACAGTGAACCCGCCAGCGAAATGATCAGGGTTCTGGTAGTGGGAAAATGCCCGCGGATCAGGTGTCCGACAACAGTAGGCAGCGCCCAAATGATCAGTGGCAGTGCGAGGCGCGTAGGTTCATTGATCCGGAATGCTTCCAGGTCCAGCAGTTGGCCGGAAGCCGCGATCATGCCGATCCATCCTGTCACACTGATCCAGGTGAAATGGTCATCCCCGATCTGCGCATAGGCAGGGTCTATAAGCGACATCAGCTTTCGGTATTCATGCCAGCATCCAAAATGAATAATGGAGAACAGTATGAAGAATGACCACCCATTCCACAACAGGCCGGTCAGCATGACGGCAGCGAAGATCACAGCCGTCAGCGCCCTCGTTCGGAAAACCTCCTTGTTGAATGCCATCTGCGCTTAGTTTTCGTTGAGATGATCCATGGCTTCCCGGATACGTTTCGACGCTTCGTCTACCTGATCGCAGGGCACATGAAGCTCCACCTCTCCCAGGAAAATATATGTTGAATCCTGACGGTTGACAAGGGTACATGCCATCCCTTCGGATTCAAGCATGCCATGCAGGATCTCTGCCTGAACCCTGTCGGGGGTGGAATACACTTTACACCAATCCTTCGTCAGGCCAGCCATTTTTCCTCCCATGCCTTATCCTCCGGATCCATGCGCTCCTTTCGGGAACGTTCCGCAACGGACTTATATTTAATAAAAATAAATACAACTGCCGCCACTGCCGGGACACCTATCCAGACGGGCGCATCGGCCTCCATGGCCTGTTCGGGTGGCAGTCCCCGCTGGGTGTAAATGAATATCATCGTGACCACCACGGCATTGTTCAGAAAATGGGCTGCGATGGATGTCCAGAGGCTGCCGCTGAACTGATACAGCAATCCCAGCACGATGCCAAGGGCCACGCGGGGGATGAAACCGAAATAGGAAAAATGAATAGCGCTGAACACAAGTGCCGTAATGATGACCGGTGACCAGGTACGGCCCGTCATGCCATGAAGAATGCGCTGCAAGCCACCCCGGAAGAAGGTCTCTTCAAAAATAGCGGGCCCCAGCGCCATGACCAGCAGCGAAAAGATATAATCTCCCCACCCGTTCATGCGGGTCATGACCTTTACCTGACGCTCGTAGGCTTCCTCCATGCTTTGAAAAACGGCTTCCAGATTTGAAGGGACGGGTATCATCTCATTGAGATCGGAGAGCAGACCGACAACAGGAATACTCAACGCCATCAATAACAAAGCCATCATCATCACGCGAACATCTGCCAGCCGGTTGTAACCCAGCCAGGAAAGCGGGCGACGGTCAAGGATGCGGGCGGTTGCCAGCGCCGGAAGAAAAAAGATGAAAAAGGTGCTGACCAATTGAAGGATCCGGATGGGATTGACAAAAGAAGGATCGGTCAGTCCCGTCTGCAAGGAGGAACCCGGCTGTCCGGTGAGTAGCGGCCAAAGCGCAATGGCAACGCCTCCGCCCAGCACAAATCCTGTCAACAGCAATCCCATAAGGATCAGGAATGCGGCAGAAAAAGTGACGCCCCCATGGGGTCCTGATGCTTTGAACATGAACAGATGGTTTGGGTTAAAATTAAGACGACGCATCAACGTCGCCAACTTTGTATTTTTGTAATCTTCTCATGCCTACAATTGGTAACATACCCCTGCCCGAATTCCCGCTCCTCCTCGCTCCGATGGAGGATGTGAGCGACCCGCCCTTCCGTGCCGTCTGCAAAACCCACGGGGCAGACCTCATGTTCTCGGAGTTCATCAGTTCGGAAGGACTGATCCGGGATGCCATCAAGAGTCGGCAAAAGCTGGACATCTTCGAGGAGGAACGACCGGTGGGCATACAGATCTTCGGAGGAGATGAAGAGGCCATGGCCATGAGCGCGCGCATTGTAGAAACCGTCAACCCGGATCTGCTGGACATCAATTTTGGCTGCCCGGTCAAGAAAGTGGTCAGCAAAGGGGCTGGCGCCGCCGTGCTGAAAGACATCGATCTTATGGTACGACTCACCCGCGCCGTGGTAAGATCGACCTCTCTGCCTGTGACCGTCAAGACCCGGCTGGGTTGGGATCACGAAAATATCAACATCATTGAAGTAGCCGAACGCATGCAGGACGCCGGTGTTCAGGCCATCTCAATACACGCCCGTACACGCAGTCAGCTCTATAAAGGTGAGGCCGACTGGAGCTGGATCGCCCGCGTGAAGGAGAACCCAAGGTTACACATACCTGTTTTCGGGAATGGTGACATTGATTCCCCTGAAAAGGCCGTGCTTTATCGCAATCGTTACGGAGTGGACGGCATCATGATCGGACGCGCGGCCATCGGATATCCCTGGATATTCCGGGAGATCAAGGCCTTCATGCAGGATGGCACCGTGCTGCCCCCTGCAAGGATCGATGAACGGATACAAGTCATTTCCGCACATCTGCACGGAAGCGTGTCCTGGAAAGGTCTGGTGCCGGGCATCAATGAGATGCGCAGGCATTACGGGAACTATCTGAAAGGACTTCCGAACATTAGGGAATTCAGACAGCAACTGGTGACGGCACAAACGGTGGAACAAGTAGAGGAGATTCTGGAAGACCTTCGGAGAAGATATGAAGGCTTCACGCCGGAGCGGCGCATAGTCGACATGGAGGGCATGTCATGTGCCTGCGATTGAGTTCGCAGTATTCATTTATAAAAGATTGACCGGGCTTAGAAGTAACCGGATCTAGAGCATATTGAGTTGGGTCCGGATGAGTGCTTTGGTAGCTACCCAGGCCTTGGCATAGTTGGGAATACGGATACGCTCTTCCATGATGCGTTCCGGACGTATGCTCCGGATCTTGCTGAAAAGACTCAGGTAGTATTTATAGGCGAGATACACCCCGAAACGCGCTTTCAGCGGCAATTTCACGATGCCCTCATAGGCATGTCGAAAATCACGCTCGATGTCATCTTCAATTTCACGCTTCATGTCGTCGGTGAAGGCGCGGAAATCCACCCCAGGAAAATATACACGCTCCAGATCCTGATAGTCGGCCCGCAGATCTCTGAGGAAATTAACCTTTTGGAAGGCTGCCCCAAGTGAGCGGGCATGAGGCTTTAGTTTTTCGTATTCAACCGCATCTCCGTCGCAGAACACGTAGAGACACATGAGTCCCACCACCTCGGCGCTGCCATAGATATAAGTTTCATAGCCGGCCCGGTCATAATCGCGCTTCTCCAGATCAAATTCCATGCTTCTGAAGAAAGCCTCGATCAATTCATGATCGATATTATACCGGTTGACGGTCATCTGGAAACTGTGTAGGATGGGGTTCAGGCTGATACCACGATCAATCGACGCATAGGTTTCGGCCTTGAACTCATGCAACAGTGTTTCTTTGTCGTGATCATGAAAGGTATCCACGATCTCATCTGCAAAGCGGACGAAGCCGTAGATATTATAAATGGGTGTCCGGATCTCCGGGTTCAGCAGGCGGATCGCACTGCTAAACGACGTACTGTAGCGCTCCGTAGTGAGCCTGCTACAGGCCTGGCTGACGTCATGGAAAATACGGATCATAGACTTGAATTGTATTGAAGGTAGTACAATGAACTCAACACCTCGGATAAATATGTTTGATCAGGCAAATGCTGCCAGTCTTTGGATAACCAATCATCCATTAAAATGTTTAATTGCTTGTCCGGCAACCACTTCACCACTGATCAGACTGGGGGGTACACCGGGTCCGGGAACAGTCAGTTGTCCGGTATAGAAGAGGTTTTTTACCTTCGAACTCCTGCAGGATGGTTTCAGATGCGCCGTTTGCAGCAAAGTGTTGGCCAGTC
>CAJBZC010000347.1 GCA_903959965.1 uncultured bacterium | reverse complement strand
CGGTCAAATCTACATTGGCGTAAATGTATGGAGTCTGATGTAAAAGGATGTATTTGCCGGGCACCATATTTTGATGTGGTTATCTTGTCCATCTAGGATCATTTCAGCGCCTTCATATCGTCCATTTAGCATGATCTTTTCTGCTTGACAATTATTTACTATTTCAATTAACATTACGCTGTCGGCATCAGTGGTCAGTGCATCTCCTTTAAATGGGTTTGCTTTGGCTGCTTGTTGCAAATGCTCGAAGTCATAACGATCGTCCATTGTGTGAATGGTTAACCCTGATGGAACGGAACCCTTAAATAGCCTTATTTCCTCTACTATGGGGGTTTGGTTTGTTACGTAGATCAGAAATCCATGTCCCATGTTGGTTTATATATTGGTATTTTTCGGGCAGTATTAAATGGAAGTAGTAGATTTTATATTTATCGTTCGATAAAAAGACAAAAAAATGAAAGCTTTTTTTTCTTTTGTTTTGGAAGAATGTATTTTCCAATGCTTTACCTGTGAAGAGCTAGGATAAGCGGTTCATTCTTTCCATCAAGATGTTTTGATACTTAAATTTATATTCACTGGTCAGAAAACTTCGATCGATCAGTGCCTTCCATTTGGGCAACGCTTTCGCCATTTTGTTGAAGATGTTTTTCTGTTGCTTTTCATCCAGCTTCAATGCATTCATGGCTGCCAGGAAGTCCTGCTTTTTAAGTTTTCGCTTCCGCCCATTCAGGGTCAATGCCATTTCTTCTTTATCGGCGGGATTAACCAGTGCGGTATTCACCAAATCATAAGCAGGCGATAAAGTCATGCCCACACCGGGCTGATCGAGTAAAGAGAAATTTTTCAAATGCATATCAGCATTGCCGGTCAGGAAAGAGAAAAGTACCAGCTCAAAAAAATTCACCAGATCCAATCCCGGAGTTACTGAATGCATTTGGATGACCTTACCGATCTGCTCATAGCTTCCATGATATTTATCTTCGGTAAGCCGTTCGGTCAGTTGGCACATATCTTCCATGGCCAATTTACCCTGTTTGGTCCGGTCAATACGCTTCGTTACATAAGCCAGGTTACCTGATCGCAGACGAATTAAACTATGTGGCGCTGTTTTTATCTTGGCTAATTGTGCCAAATGCATGGTGAGGTCTTCCACTTCCGGCAACTGTGGATATAAAGCAGCTGGTGGCTTCAAAATATATCCGCCCCACAATCCCACAATGGTGAATCTACTTGCTGCTCCTTCTTTATCGTTACCCGTGATGTGCAGGGACAGTTTGGCTTGAACACCAGTTACCGCTATCTGGCGCTGTATCACTTCTTTGGCCAATGGCTCGAGCTCATCTTCTGAATAGGGCAATACAGGAGGGGTGGGCAGCCCAAATATTTTCTTCGAGCAGGATGCATGAAAGTCCTGGTCATTTACCGCCAATGGCTGATAGCAAAACAGACAGTTACTCATGGTGTATCCCCCACTTTTACTTCCTCTACACTTACTGCACCGATGCAATCTTTACAACAGGCCAGCAATAATCCCATTCGATCTCTGGGATTCAATTTCCAGTTCTTCTCTGCGATATCCAGCAACCATCCTTCCGGTATCAGGCCATCAAAAAAAGGAAAGAGAACGTTCGACGTGTAAGTTGCTTCACGCAGCGGCAAGGTCAAACTCACCGGTCGGGCATTCGGCAATGTTGCATACACCTGGTCATACACAAAATGATATCCATGCTCATCCTGGGTGAGCCATCCGGCTAATTGATCTTCGAATTTAATGGCTGCTTTACGCACTTGGGTGGATCTGGAATGGTTTGATCAGGAATCGGTTGTTTTTTTCATGGGTACGGCACCTACCTGATAGCCGAAGAGTTGCAGTACCTGGTTTACCTTATCCAAGCGTAAGGTTTCTTTGCCTTGTTCAAGTTCTCGGATAAAACGCAGGCCTACGCCGGCTTTTTCGGCCAGTTCGGGCTGCGTGAGCTTGACTGATTTACGTTTGGCTTTGATAAAGTCTGAAAGGTGCATTTCTATACCCTTTTGGGTACGAAAATAGTCATAAAATCCCAAAAATACCCTTTCGGGTATAATTAATATAGATTGCCATAAATTATACCCTTTAGGGTGTAATGAGACTCGAGATTCAAGTTGTATCCTACGATAGCTGAATATCAGGCAAAAGAAATGCTATCCAAGAACAACGAAGATCCCCCTACCCCTTCACCAAAAACTCTACCGCCAACCGATACCCATCCAGCCCGAGCCCGCTGATCGTACCCCTACACTTCGCCGATACATGCGAGATCCGCCGGAATTCTTCCCGGGCATGGACATTAGAAATATGTACTTCGATCACCGGAGCCGGGATCGCCGCAATGGCATCGCCGATGGCAACAGAGGTATGCGTGTATCCCCCGGGATTCATGATGATCCCATTGCAGGCGAATCCCTCCCGCTGCAGCGCATCGATCAGTTCGCCCTCGATATTACTCTGGAAATACGTGAAAGTGACCGCCGGAAAACGCGCTTTGAGGGTTTGCAGATGATCTTCGAAGGATTCGCTGCCGTAAATGCCGGGTTCACGCTTGCCCAGGAGGTTGAGATTCGGACCGTTGATG
>CAJBZC010000346.1 GCA_903959965.1 uncultured bacterium | reverse complement strand
TCCAGGAACCTGCCGGAATACTCATAAAACAAGGAATGATTTCTGGAATCACTTTTCCGCCAGGTAGAATCTGTCGTTGAAATAAAAGGGATGAAATCCCAGAAGAATTTCTCTGTGGGTTGATGATGGGTCTCCTTTCCCAGGATCCCATTGATGTATCCGGCCTTGTGCAATTGCTCAGAAAGGGTGGGTACATCATCGTGGATCGGTTCCAGCCCCTCCCCTCCATGGTTATGGGGAAACCTTCCGGTCTGCAGTGTCTGTCTGCTGGGCTGGCATACCGCCGTGTTCGTAAAAGCCCGCGTGAAGCGCATGCCCTCTGCGGATAACTGGTCGATATTGGGCGTGATACCAGGAACCTTACAGCCAAAGGCTCCGATCGAATTATAGGTCAGATCATCCACCGTGAGGATCAGGATATTGAGCGGTGTGCGTGCGCCGTTTTGCTGATGACCGACCTCACCTGTCATGTTACAATGTAACAGTCCATACAATGAGATGGCCAGCAAGAAGGTAAAGTTCCCGGACGGTCGAAACATACGAATGGATTGAGTCGAAGATCAGTTTGAGTTCGGACTGATGACAGGCAGCTGTTGACCAGGTGATGTTGAATAAGGGACTTGTTCTTTTTTTGAACCATTGAAATTCATTCCAAATTTTTTGAAATAATATTCATGTGATTTGAATTCTTCATCGCCGATCTTGGCCAGTTCTCTACGCAGTGTTTTTTCCATTTTTTCGATCAGTCTTGCACTGGCAGGATTCTCGATCAGATTGTTCATTTGAAGGGGATCAGACAGGTTGTCAAAGAGAAAAGCTACCTTTTCCGTGGACTTGATATAGGTGTACTTATTCGTCTTGACGGCCCTGTATTCGAAGTATGGAGATGGCGCATTGTAATATACATTCATGAACAGGGCAGCTCGATCCACTTTTTTATCCGGATTTCGCACAACCCTTGCCAGATCTTCACCTTCAATGGCACCCGGAATAGAAACACCTGCCAATGAAAGCATGGTAGGAAGTACATCCGGTGTGGTAATTGGTGTCAGGGTGGATCTACCGGCTTGTTTATCTATGCCAGGAAATCGTATCAGGAATGGTGTCTTCACTGATTCATCCCAGGCCACCTGCTTTTCTCTGGGCCGAACACTGTGGGAACCCATCATCTCGCCATGGTCGGCACTGAATACAATGATCGATCGATCATACATTCCCAACGACTTCAATTTCTCCAGCAGTTTTCCGATGGCTTCGTCTGTAGCGGTACAATGCGCATAGTACTCCTGCAGTTCGTCACGCACTTTTGGGAATTTTTGAATATCCACATTTTCAGGTAACTCCAGCGAAGCCGGTGGATACATGTCCATATACTTCTTCGGGGCAATATGCTTGGAGAAATGGGGTGTTTCCAGTGAGATGAACAACAGGAAAGGATCGACTTCCTTCGATCTTTCTGTGAGGTACTTTTCAATATCTGCTTCCATGGAAAATGGAGAATATCCTTCCCAATATTTCAGGGCAGGGTCTTCATTTTCATAGTAGGGCATATTATTGAAATCATGGGAGCATTCTGAACCCTTCCAATATTCAAAACCCTGACGCCTGTCCGGCTGCACATTATTCATGCGTCCATGTCCGTCAATATGCCACTTGCCGTAGAAAGCAGTCGAGTAACCGGCGGCCTTGAATATCTCTGCCATGCATAACTCGCGGTCTGGCAGATAGATATCATTGGTGATCATACCCGTGGTGGTGGGATATCTACCGGTCATCAGGGCCGCCCTGTATGGAGTGCATATGGGGAGGACAGATACACAGTTCTTGAAATTGACGGACTCGCGCGAAAACCTGTCCAGGTTCGGAGTTTTGACCTGCTTGTTGCCTGCATAACCCAATGCGGTAGATCGCCACTGATCCGTCAAAATAAAGATCACATTGGGTCTGTCCTGTGCAATAACAGAGAGGCATTGTAAAGACAATGCAAGAATAAATAAATATGAGAGCCTGTTCAATGTAGTCATCTGGTCACTTTTATTGATGATGCTTGATATGCGGGTTGAACATAACAGCAAGTTCAATCCACACAATTCTTCTCCTGTCGATACGCCCGGATGAACACACTTGAACCATCATATCAACTGCCAATTGACTCGGCCGCCATATGATACTTCATGTAGGGAAGGATTTCATGACGTGCATCCAGTGCCTTATGTATGACTGATAATATTTCATCTCTTTCAGTGCCCGTCAACTTCATTCGGGGTGCGCGCACTTCTTCATTGCACATACCATTGATGGAAGCCGCCAATTTGATGTACTGCACGAATTTGGGATGTATATCCAGCTCCAGCAATGGGAAGAACCACTGGAATATTTTCAGTGCGGCATCGTATTGACCGCGTTTCATCAGATGATAAATGGCTACGGTTTCATGTGGAAATGCATCTACCAGTCCACCTACCCATCCATCTGCACCCAGGGCCAGTTCTTCGATGGCCAGGGTATCTACGCCACAAAGTATCTTGAATCTGTTTTTAAAGTGATTCCGAATGCGGGTGACATTTGAGGTATCCCGCGTTGACTCTTTGATGGCCTGGATCTGCGGATTCTTTGCCAGTATATCAAACATTTTTAGGGTTACTTCGATCTTATAGTCATAGGGATTATTATAGATCATGATCGGCAGGGAGGTGTTTTCTGCAACGGTCTGGAAATAATGCATGGTTTCTGCTTCGTCAGACTTATAGCGCATGGGTGGCAACAGCATCAATCCCTCGGCCCCATTCAATTCTGCATGATTGGCAACCTTGATCGCGTCACGGATGGTTTGCTCGGCTATATTGATCAGCACCGGCACCCGGCCGCCTGCATAATTTTTCGCATGGATGAGCAATTCATTTCTTTCATCAAAGGCCAGCGTACTGGCTTCTCCCAGCGATCCTCCGAAGATGAGTCCATGCACACCGGCTTCGATCTGCACATCGATATTATGCTTCAGCATATCATAGTCGATGGTATCGGTGTGTGTCATCGGTGTCAGCATGGCAGAATAAATACCATTCCAGTCGAGTGATTTCATGATCAGATGTTTTTGTTGGATTTTATTTTCATATGGAGCAATGCTTATCAGAAAACTTTACACTTCAGCACACCTTAAAAAAGTGACGTTGCTGTTCATTCAACTGATGCTCTATCTTTTTGGCGGCATTCGTGATCGACAGACCGCCCAGATTGGTACATCGGAGTGTATGATGGATTTCATCTCCCACTTTTTTCATGGTCTCAATGACTTCATCCAGCGGCACCAGATGTTGGTAATGGCTCAGCGCCATATTGGCACAGGAGACAGCGTTCGTGGCGGCCATCACATTTCGGCCGAGGCATGGTGCTTCGACCCTGTTGCCTATCGGATCACAAATGAGTCCCAGGGCGTTTTGTAAGGCCATGGATGCAGCGCCAAGAGACTGCTCCAGGGTTCCATTGGCCAATCCCACCAGAGCGGCGGCGGCCATTCCGGAGCCTGACCCACACTCAGCCATACAACCACCGACCTCTGCGGCGAAGGTGGCATGGGCGGCAATGAATACGCCGATCAATCCGGCCGACAGCATGGCTTTGACTGCCTCGTCTTCGGATAAGCCCATCGAGGTCGACATGCCCAGTACAGCGCCCGGCAATGCACCACACGAACCCGCAGTAGGTGCGGCAACGATGACACCCATGGAACTTTTCACTTCCATGATGGCTGAGACGTACATGATGATGACATTGTTGACATCCCCTCCCATCAGTCGACCTCGTTCCAACTGCGTTTTTAACTGTACAGATTGACTGCCCAGGATCCGATCATGATATGAAGTACCCTTCAGGCCTGTGGTGATGGCATGCTGCATCACACGCACGATCGACCTCATTTTTTCGAACACCTCCTCCCCGGAAATATTTCCACGGATCGCTTCATACTCCGCCGCAAGTTCCCAGAGCGAAAGGCCTTTGTCCTGGTTATAGGACAACATTTCCGCACAGGTGATGAAGGGGACGTATAAATCTTGTCGAGACATGACAGGAAGCACGGGATCGATACGCTTGATACCGAAGACCTCCGACATGGATACAAGTTGGTCGAAGCATTCATCAGTCATCGGTTGCTGTGACTTAACCTGTATAAAACAGATATCATTATCCGAAGGTCGATGGCAAATGATATCATCAGCGTTCATCTGTTTTTGCAGGAAAAGTCTCACATATTCAGGATCACTGCAATAGATCAGGGTTTCATGAAAATCACCCTCCATCGACAAAGGAGCACCGTCGATATCGATGACTTCGATCATGCCTCCGCCGGTGGATATCGCCGTTAGCCGGTGGCTCTCCAATGCATTTGATAAAGAGATCCTGTAGGTGTTGGGGTGATCAGCACCGATATCGCAAATGGAGATCTCTACATTAACGCCTTCCGCATTCAGGAACTCGTCCGACCTCGGCAGCCGCTCGTCATCTGCGTCCCAGCCGAGAAACCCTCCGAATAAGCCCATGTCAGAGCCCTGGCTTTGATGGGTAGTGGCCAGTGATCCGTCCGGATCAAATTCGAGCAAAATATGTTGAATGCTTCCACCCATGAGGTCGCGACATATCCGGCCGATCCTAAGCGATGCTGCACAATGT
>CAJBZC010000345.1 GCA_903959965.1 uncultured bacterium | reverse complement strand
TTATGCCGTCGTCGTTGATCGCTTTATGCCAGTTCTTCAGTTGTGTTTCCATGGGTTTGGGGCCGCCTGCTATCTCATTGGCGATGCCGATGATCTCCAGTCCGCGATCCTTGTACGTGGCATACATCTCCTTCATCGACGGATGGCTTTGCCGGCAGGGGACGCACCAGCTGCCCCAGAAGTCGATGAGCACCACCTTGCCTTTCAGGGCTTGTACATCCACTATTTCGCCATCCAGACCGGGCTGACGGATGGGTATAACGGGTTTTCCCACGGCGGTGTTCCGATTGCTTTCGATGCGTTCGAGTACCGCAAGTCCGGTTGCCGAAGATTTCAATCGCTCATCCAGGCTGTTGAATTTCGTGAGCATCTGTTCCGGGGTGAACAGCAGTCCCATGGATTGCAACATGCAAATGCTGGCGAAGGCCTCAGGATGTTGATCGATGTACTCACTCCTTAACGACTGATTTTTTTTTCGGAGCTGGTTCGCCTTGTCCTTCATGGACTGCATGCCGACGGTATCCCGGGCGTTCATTTTGCGGTTCATCTCCCGTTGAAGCGTCCAGGCTTCGCGGCTTAGAGGGATATCTACCAGATGGAATTTTTCATACGCCTGTACGTCGGGGTCTTTACCGCGTACTTCGGCTGCGAAGGTTTCCGTTGCCGAACCCTTTATGTTGATCTCAGAATTCGTGAGCATGAAACTGAGCTGCGGTGGCATGGAGATCGCTCTTCCGACGTACAGATACTGGGTGGTATCGAGTACCTCTATGCGTACGATCTGAGGTTCGGGCGTCTGTCCTTTCCAGACGATCAGATCGGATCCTGCGTTTTTCAGGGTATCTGTTTTGTATTTTCCGTTTTTCTGATGGAATACCCTGATGTTGTGGTTTCCGAGCCCTTTCAGGCGTATGTTGACGGTAAAACCATCTTGAGCATCGGATATCAAGGGCATGAACATGAATGCCAGCGAGCAAATTCGGGTTATCAATTTCATTTCGGTTTTATATGAGATGTATGGTGAAATGAGCTGAGTGTCGCCGGAACATCACCGGCGGCACTTGTTATTCATCAGGGGTTATCGATCATTCCGGGGTTATACTGCAGGATCATGGGTGGAATCCGAAGGGTGAGCCTTGCAGCCGTCAGTGTAAACATCTCATTATCCATGGTTTTGGTCTTATCGACATTATTATAGACAGCATCAAACCAGAGACGACGCATATCGAACCAGCGCATGCCAGTACTGGCAAACTCTCTGTGTCTTTCATCCAGGCAGAATCGGATCATGGCATCCTGTGTTGCAGCCGTGACCGTGGCATTGGCCAGTGGCATCCTGTTTTTACGGAGTTCTTCCAGATCCGCTTTTGCTGCTGCGATGTCATTTCCGCGGGCCTTGCACTCAGCGAGCATCAGGAGCAGGTTGGGGAGGTTAGGGCCGAGATTGACATTGGTGGGCGAGTTCCGGATGGCGCCCGGCAGGGTGACGGTGCCGTTGGCGACATTTTTATCCAGGAACATGCGTCTCCTGAGATCAGCCGCAGTGAACAGGCTGAGAATGGCGGGTTTCACGAACAGGCAATTCCGGTTGACCGTCGAGTTATAGCTGAGCTGCCGAAGGAAGATCGTTTCGGTACTGTTATACATCAGCGGATAGCCGGAAGCTCCACGCCAGGGCTGGCTGGCTGTGTACCATCCTGTGGGGGCGGCAGCTGTCATTGTTGTATTGTAATTGTACAGACTGATCGGAATGGCACCGCCCGTCAATCCATTCCGGCAGTTATTCAGTTCCGTGAGGGCGGCAGCGTAATTACGCATCTGGAAATGGACCATGCCCAGCATGTATTCTGCTGCCGGCCTTGACATGCGCACGCGACTGAAAGGTTTTGCCGCCAGGTCGGGGATGGCAGCCTTCAGTTCGGTGATGATGAAATCATAGCACTGCTGCACGGAGGCTCTTTGAAAATCACGGGCGTTGACATCCGCCTTTTGGACGATGGGTACGCCCGGGTCGGTCGATGCTGTAGTGGCATTGTAAGGCTGTCCGAAGAGGTTCAGGGCGAGGAAATGATTGAATGCCCTGCATGCACGCGCTTCTGCGAGGATTTCCTTCTTCCTCGCATCAGTCCCTCCCTCGGATGACATCACTCCTTCCACAATCATATTGTAGCCGTAGAGCTGGTTGTAGAATGCGCCCCATTCGTTGGATTCGTCTGTTGGCTGATAAGGATCCGCCATCCATTTGAATCCGTTCTGCCAGGCGATGGTGGGTACCGCGTTCAAAAAACCGGCGGAAGAGAAAACATCATCGCCCATGTAAACAGGCATTTCTGCGGATCCGAGTAAGAGGGTCACTCCTCCAGGTTGGTTTCGAACATTCAGGTAACTGAACAGGTTTCCGTTGTTTAGCAGCCCATTGTATTGATCGGTGGTTTGAATGATATCAAGTCCCTTGGGTTTCACATCGAGAAACTTCTGGCATGATGAGAGACCGAATAACAGTCCCCCCACTACAGCAATGATGCTTTTATTTATAACGCGCATGTTATATTTATTTTGGTCGGTATGATTCAATTAAAATGATGCCCGGATGCCGAATGTGTAAAAGGCCGGCATGCGTTCTGTGCGCAAGCCATTCTGAACGTCAAAGTACTCGGGATCGATACCGTTTTTATTCTTTGTCCAAAGCAGTACGTTATTGACCTGACCATAGACACTCAGTTCGCTCATGGTCAGTTTCTTCACCAGATCTGACGGTAACGCGTAGTTCAGTGTCAGATCGCGCAGCCGCAGGTAGGATGCGCTTTCGATGTTTTGATAAGCGCTGGTATAGAAGGCTGTATTCCGGGTGGAGGTATTGGTGGCGGTGTTGGCAATGTACTTCGGCACATCCGTCTTTGTTTCGTCACCAGCCACTTTCCAGCGGTCGTTGAAGTAGGTCGGCAGGTTATTGATCAGTCGGCCGGTATAGAAGCGGTTCACATCTCTCCGCATCATATGCCCCAGATTGTAAACGATCAGGAAACTCAAGGAGAAATTTTTATAGCTCACTTGATTCGTGATGCCACCATACCACAACGGCTGGGTGGTACCGGCGTACATCGGATCATCCACTTTCAGCTGAGATGCCAGTCTGACGGTGTCCTTTGTTGCGTTCAACGCTAAGGGATTTCCGTTGGGATCGAGTCCGATGTAGTTGTAGCCAAAGATCGGATAAGCGGAATATCCTTCCATTTGTGTTCCGGATATCTTGTTGCTCTGGGTCAGTACGATGTTACGTTTCAGTTCCGTGATCTTGTTTCGGTTATACGACAACGTTAGTGTTGTACGCCACTGGAAATCTTTAGACTTAATGTTTACGCTGTTCAGCATGAACTCGATCCCTTTATTGCTGAGTCCACCAAGGTTGTCGTAAGCATAAGAGAAGCCGGTCGTCGGATCGATCGGCACAAAGCCGAGAAGGTTGCTTGTCTGCTTGTCATAGGCGTCAATCGAACCGGATAGCCGGTTATCGAACAATCCGAAGTCGACCCCGATATTGGTCGTGGCGGTGCGTTCCCACGTCAACAGATCATTGCGTGGTGTAAAGAGGACGTATCCGGTTCCGAGGCCGGCGAAGATCGCGTTGTTACGGGCGCCAACAATATCGTACGGGCCGCCCTGACCGGGTATTGGTGCATTGCCCGCCAGTCCGTAAGTCAGGCGGAGTTTCAGATTGTTGACGAGGTCTGACTTGAAGAAATTCTCCCGGGAGATATTCCAGGCGCCGCCGATGCTCCAAAGGGGTTTATATTGAATGCTGGGATCGGAACCAAAGAGGTTCGACTGGTCCATCCGGACACTGCTATTCAGGGTGTATCGGCGATCATAGGTGTAAGCCATGTTCCCGTAAAGGGAGAAGAATCGTCGGTCCGTTTCACCGTAAGTGTGCTGGTTAACCGTGAGTACGTTGATCGTCCGGCTGGGCAGGAAGTTGACGGGGTTTGTAACGCCGGTGGTTCCCAGCATCAGTTCGTCGACATATCCGAAGGATTGTGTCTGGAAGTCGTATCCTCTTTTGAAGGTCCCCAGTGTCTTGGAGAAATTCGATCTTACCTCCGTTCCGGCCAGTGCGGAGAGCTGATGTACTTTGGAGAATGTGTTTTCGTAGCTGAGTTGGTTGCGGACGGTCCAGGCCATTTGCGTCTGGTTCTGGGTCAGATAGTGACCGCCGGTAGTGGGCAGAAAGTAAGTCGGGGCAGCACCTGTTGTGGCGGGCGCCTGTGTAAAAAACACCCTTTCGTTCCGCACTCTGTAACTGTTCTGATCATAGTAATCGTACCCTTCCAACGCCCCGCGCTGGTATTGGGCCCGGCCTTCGTAGCTCAGTCCTTTCCATAGTTTGATAGAAAGGCCGGCATTGATCCGGGCGGAGAGATTGGTTGTATTATTCCTGGTATTTCCGTTTTCCAACAGGGGGACATAATTCAGATCGATCCTGCTTTGTGATTCCGAAATGGCGCGGAATGGGTCATGTCTGAGGAGGTAGGCCATCGATAGCGGATTGCCTCCTGCATCTGCAAGCATGGCGTAAGGCAGCAGCGTTGAGGCCGTGCCGGGGAAGTCTGGGAGCAGGAATTTGCGGCTCTGCTCATAAGCCATGTTGGCCGTGATGTCGAATTTCACGGCTTTTGACAGGATGAAGTCCTGGCGGAGGTTCGCCTGATACCTGTCCATCCGGTTACGGGCATGACCCTGATCTCCAGTATATGAAACAGATCCATAATAACTATGAAAATCGCTGCCGCCGGTGAAATTCAGGCTGTGGTTGGTGAGCAGGCTTTGCTGGTAAAGGAGATCCATCAATTGTCCGCCATTGTTGAGTCGCGACAGTGAATCAAGCCGCTGGTCGGCCACGGCTGAAGAGATCAGGTTGCGGGAGCGGTCGTACAGAGCCTGTTCGTGCGGGGTTACCACCGGCAGGTTGTTGGCGCTGCTTGCCGTGGTGACGGTAGCCCAGGGATAGGCAACGATATCGAAGATCTCGCGACCTGCTGTCACCAGCTGGCCCGAAGACATCAGATTTAAATAATCCATGTCCGGACGTCCTCTGAAGGAGGCAAAGCCGTTGTAGTTCACCTGCACCTTTTTGGGACCGGATGACATCTTTCCTTTTTTCGTGGTCACGACAACCACGCCGTTGGCGGCTGCGGCACCCCAGATGGAGGCGGCTGTGGCATCGCGCAGCACGTTCACTGATTCGACGTCTTCTGGATTGACCAGCGAAGTCAATGTGTTCAGATCATAGATGGGCACACCATCCACCACGAAGAGCGGAGATCTGTCGGCATTGACAGAGGTCAATCCACGAAACAGAAATTTGTCTGTATTCCGACCGTATCCGACCGCCAGTCCCGGCACCAGTCCTTCCAACCGGTCGATCAGGTTCATGCTGACGCTTTTGTTGCGGAATGATTCATTGGCCACGGTGGCAAAGGATCCCGCGCTTCTTTCTTTCGGTAGTTGTTGATAACCTGTACTCACCAACGCTACAGCGTTCAATTCCGAAACGGAGGCGGAGAGTGTGATCCGGATGGCCGGCATACCCTGACGAATAACGATTTCTGTGGCGGTGAAGCCAATATAGCTGACGACTAATGTCTGACCCGGTTCTGCATCGATGGAGAAATTACCGGCAGCATCTGTGATGGTGGTTTTGTCACTGTTTTTCACAGAGATGGAGGCTCCGCTCAAGGGTTTGCCTTCCGCATCAGTCACCCTGCCACGTATGGGGATGGCTGCGGGGATGTCAGCTGCCTGGTTGATTGTAGGGGTTTTTTCACGGACCACGATGGTTCGGTCAATCACAGAATAACTCAGTGGCAAGCGCTCGAAGCACAGTGCTAAGGCCTTTTCAACAGGCAAATTCTGAAAGTCGATATCAACCTTCACGGCCTTTTTCAGGAGATCATCCCTGAAAAAGAATTCATAGCCGGTTTGGCGATTGATTTCCCGGAATACTTGTTGCAGTCCGGCATTTTTCATTTTAATGGTCACGGTTTGCGAGAAACCTGCGGCACTTACCTGCAGGCAAAAAGCAACCATCATTGTCGTAAATAACTTCATGATGAGCAGAGTTTGGGAGGTGCTCCCTGGTCGGGTCGGGAGCGGAATGGCCCTAAAATGCATAGTTTTGACTGTCCCGATGACCTCGGGACGGGTTTGGGTGAAAGGAAGATCCGTGTGGACGGACATTATCTTTTCAGATCCTGACCTTGCCGGGGGGTGTTGGCGCACTTCCCGGCTCTGTTTAGGATCTGCTTATATTTATTCTACCATGATCTTGTTTTTTTCTATGCGGAATTTGATGCCTCCGGCTTCCATGATCCGCAGCACGCGGGATATGTCGCTTTGACGGCTCACCATTCCGGTGAAGGTTTCTGCCCTGACGGGTCCGGAGTAGCTGACTTCCACATCATACCATCGGCCAAGCTGGCGCATGATCGAAGGAACATCCGCCCCGTTGAATACGAATTTTCCGTTGGTCCATGCCAGTCTTGTTTCCAGATCTGCTGTCCTGACCGGGGATATGGTACCGTTTGCACTCGCCAGCACTTCCTGTTCCGGCTTTAGTGTCCTGACCGACAGATCTGATTTCACCTCGACCATTCCTTCCGCGAGGGAGGTGAGTATGCCTGCTTCATCGGTATAGGCATTGATATTGAATCGGGTGCCGGTGGCATTCACTTTGAGTGGTCCGACCGCCACGGTAAACGGTTGTGCAGCATCTGATCTCACTTCGAAATAGGCCTCCCCGCTCAATTCGACGATGCGTTTATCTCCTGAGAATGTCGTGGGAAACCGAAGGGACGATGCGGCGTTCAGCCATACCCTGGATCCATCCGACAATTCAAGTTTGAACTGCCCGCCCTTTGGGGTTCGGATGGTATTGTACACGGGTGACGCTTGTTGATCCGCTTTTTTGTAGGAAAGGACATCGCCCTGTTTCACCACCTGCATATTGCCCTGTATGACCAGGCTTCCATTGCCGGCACTATCCAGCAGGATTTCGCGGCCATCCGCCAGGACCAGGTATGCCTTGTCCTGACCCGGTTTGATCAGTGTCGTCAACTGTTCTGCTGGTGATGGTGCCGACTTCCCGTTTCCTGCCAGCTGCCAGAGCAAGATGCCCGTGATCAGTATGGCACCGGTCAGTACAGCTGCGAGTTTCCATCGGCTCAGGATATTGCGGGTTGTTGATGGTTGTTCCTCCGCTTTCATTGCAGCTTGCAGCCGCTCCCAACCCCGGTCAACATTCACAGACTCGATTTCATTGAGCCCGGTGACCACTTCATCCGGTGCTGTCAGATTGTCGAACCATCTGTCATGATCAGGCACTTCCCGACGCAAACTTTCCATTTCCACGGACTCCTCTGAAGTCAGGGTCTGATCAAGGTGCTTTTTGATCAGGAGCGCCAGTCGGAGTGATCTTTCTATCGTGTCCATGTGTTGATCCGGTTTTAATTTTTGTCCATGCCTATGCCACATTGAATGCGGGATGGATCAGTAACTCCACACCATCTTTCCTTCCGACATTTTTTGTCGGGTTTCCGCCAACCTTACTTTGATCTTCTCACTGTCCAGGTTCAATTCCCGACTCATCTCATTCCAGGTGGCGATCGTCTTATCCATCCATTTGATCCCTGCTTCCCTTTCGCCGGATTTATAGAGCAATCCTGCTTTCACTTCATGTACCGAAAAATTATCGCTGTACTTAAGGGCCCAGTCAATCAATCCCAGGGCTTCTTTCAGCAGGTCTTTTCTGTCCAGTCCGAAGAGCGCCCCTCTGGCAGCATCCCTGACGCGGTATGCATATGATGTTTTCTTGGTCGACCCCCGGGATCTTCTGGTGGATGCCAGGTTTTCCGGTTTGACAGTGATGGTTCCATCCCCCAGTCCCTGTTCGAATTTCACCAGTGCCAGTGAGTCTGCTTTTACCAGTGGTGCGGGATCGAACATTCGAACTGCGTTGGCATATTCGTGGAAAACGCCTGCCAGTTGGGCAGTATCTCCGATGCGTGCATAATATCTCATGCGAACGTCATAGGCCTTCCATGAAGCAGGCATTTCTCCTGAAGGACTTTTCATCAAAAAATCCGTAATGCGCCGCAGCAGGCTGTCATCCTGATCGTTGATGGCACGCTCAATATCTTTGGAGACCAGATTGGCCAGATGTTCGTCGAGCCTTGTGCGTAATACGGGCGAGAGCGATGCCAGTACAGCCGGTTTATTCGCCTCAATGAAAGAGAGCAGATAGCCATCCGTATTGATCCGGTCCAGTTGCAGGATTTTGGTGAGCATCCCATTGCCCAGCAGACTTTCCCGTTTGATGAGGGAGGCAAACTGGTCGGTTACATCTGCATTGTCGAGTCCGAGTCGCTTCCGTTTTTGGAGATAGTCCCATAAAAAACTCGTATCAGATCGTCTGGAGGCATATTCATCTTCCCAAACCGCCAGTGGTTTAGGATCTGAAGCCTCTTTCAGTGCAAGTTTCGCTTCGCTGATAAATCGATCTGCCGGCATGTAACCTACGCTTCTGTAGACGAGTGTACCATCAGGGTTTACGAACAGATAAGTCGGGAATGCACCCACTTTGTAGCGTTTGGCAATATCGATGCCCTCTCCCTTTTCGGCATCTATCTTGGCATTGATGAAATCTGTGTTGAACCGTTCTGATACTTCGGGCAACACAAATACTTCTGCCGACATCTTCCGGCAAGGGATGCACCAGGTAGTATAGATATCCACAAAAACAGGCTTTCCCTGATTTCGGGCAGTTTCAAGTATGCTCGACCAGGATCCTTTATCGAACCGGATTCCTTTCTGTTCCTGTGCCATCAGCGTGCCGGTAAGTAGCGTGAGGGCGATGTAAATATGGCGGCTTGCTTTTTTCATGGAGAAGGGAACTTTTGATAACCGGGTCATCCTGTTAATTATGACACGCAGTCTGCCCTTCCGGGTGAAATCAGCTGAAAATAAATCCTGACAGGATCACTGCACCCATTCACCGAAATGTTGCAGGAGCAGGAAAAGGGCGATCGTTAGTGGATCAAGTCGCAAGCGCAGGAGGCGGATGGCGCGCATTTTCTGTGTTTTGACGGTATTGACCGATACCTCGAGCAGGGCGGCGATCTCCTCATTTCGAAGCTTTTCGAAATAAGCCATTTTTAATATAGTTCGACATCCTTCCGGCAGGGTTTCGATGGCTGCGTGGACTTCTCCCATGAGTTCGGCCCGCACGATTTCTTCGATGACCGGCCCGGTGGATACATCTTCTCCATGGGCAAACGATGCATGTCTTTTGATCACGTCCTGGTGCCGGGCATGGTTGTGGCAGGCGTTGCGTACGGAATTATAGAGATAGCTTTTGGCTACTTGTTCATGAGGAAAGCTTAGCCTGATCTTCCAGTAGTTGAGGAAGACCTCCTGAACAATATCTTCAGCAAGACCGGCATCACCCGTCAGCTGCGTGGCGAAGTAGCAGAGCCTGGCGTAATAGCTCCTGAACAGGTATTCTATATGGGTATGATCATCAGACATTCGAAGTACAGGGTATCAGAATAAAGATAGTCAAATGATGGAACATGGTTTTCTGTCAACCTCCGACTCCTGACATGGATATTGGTGTTTATTCGTGACTTTTGCACCGCCATGCACCTGACTTCGGAACAAGAGGCCATCCTGTCCACCAACGGCGATCTTCGGATCGATGCCGTCGCCGGTTCGGGCAAGACGACCACCCTGCTTGAATATGCCCGCAACAGGCCCGCGGGCAGTCGCATTCTGTATTTGGCCTTCAACCGGACGGTCAGGGAAGAGGCCCGTCGCCGTTTTACAGAGGCGGGCATGGCCGCTGTTGATGTCGAAACCGCCCATTCCCTGGCCTATCGCCATACGCGTCACCTGCGTCAGGGCGATGTCCGACCCGGCTACAAGGTGCACGAACTCGCCGAACTCCTGGGCATCGCCGGCACCGGCGAAGGGCATCTGGGATTCGTGCTGGCCAATCATGTCGATCGTTTCGCCCAGTATTTCTGCAACAGCGCAGCGGTTAAGGTTACCTCGCTCAACTATCTGGATATTGTCACGGAAGATGTGTCCCGGGATTTTGTGGCACGATACTACACTCAGATCGAACACCTCACGCGTAGTTTCCTGGCGATGATGGATCGGGGTCAGACGCCCATGATCCATGATTTCTATCTCAAAAAATTCCAACTCTCGGCACCGCAGCTGGGATACGATTATATCCTCTTCGATGAGGCCCAGGATGCTTCCCCTGCCATGCTGGATGTGGTGCTCCGACAGCCCTGCGTGCGACTGATCGTGGGGGATGTGCATCAGCAGATCTATGGCTGGCGACATGCGGTGAACTCCATGCAGCGCGTGCCTTTCCCCGTGATGCGGCTGTCATCCAGCTTTCGTTTCCCGCAGGCCATCGCCGATCTGGCCGTGCGCACCCTCGATCGCAAGCATATCCTGGCACCTGTCGATCCCGTGGTCATCCGGGGGATGGGAAAGCCTCGATCGGTCAAGACCCGGGCCACCATCGCCCGTACCAATACGGGCTTGTTGAAGAAGGCCATCGATCATATCACGGTGAATCGCGGACGGGGCACCGTGTACTTCGAGGGCAATATAAACTCGTACACCTACGCCGACGAGGGGGCCTCTCTCTACGATGTCCTGAACCTCCACAACGGTCAGCACGACCGGATCCGCGATAAGCTCCTCGCGACCATGGGCAGTATGGAAGATCTTGAGGATTATGTCGAACAGACGGACGACAAGCAGCTCGGGATGCTGATGGACCTCGTTGAAACCTATGGCAATGACCTGCACGAACGTATCGC
>CAJBZC010000344.1 GCA_903959965.1 uncultured bacterium | reverse complement strand
GCTATAAACTTTGACCATCGCTTTATTAGTCAGATCCTGCTGTTCCGTGTGGAAAAGGGTCAGATCCTTTTTGCACGCGGCAAACAGGATGACCGCAAAGCTTGCAAAAGCCAGACTCTTTATGATGTATTTTTTCATGTCTGATGCGTTTTAATGCTGTTATTTCTGGGAAAACCACTGCTCTTTGGTATGATAGTCAAGCTCAATGGCTCCGATCCGGGTCAGTTCCGCTACATTATACAAGTATTCTGAATTGTAACGGGGACGTGCACGATAGACGGGTTTCCCCTTGTTGTCTATAAACATATCGATACCAGTCGGCAGCGTGAAGTCTGCATAAACTTGTCCCGTTGTACCCGGTTCAATATCCGTATAATGATATCTCCGCATGTCCGTCCAGGTCTCATTCATACCCCAACCATACAATGAAATGTATTTCTGCAACATGATATGTGATAGCCTGAGATTGGCAGCAGAAGGAACGATCACCGGATTAGCCAGGAATGCCGCCTTGTCAGCCGCCGTTATCAACCAGTTCGTCCGGACGCCGGCAGAATAATCCTGAATGACCTGATCGATGTTCAGCGAGATGCCATCCCGATATGCATTCAATGCATCTGCTTTCATTCCTTTGCGATAATAGGCCTCTGCCAGTATGAATTTCATTTCACTGGCCGTGAAGATCGGCCAGGGTGCACCGTTCTTGAATACATATCGCGCACCGGTATCGACCAATGGAGCGGTGGATGTGCCAAAGGTACCACCCCAGAAATTTCGGGGCTGATCATTGACAGTAAGTCCGGTAGCTCCTTTGTTAGGTGACGCACCCCTCACTGTATTATTGGTATTCTCCCTCAGGATATAAAAGCGTCGGACATCGGAAACGCCGAGGAAAGCGGAATTCAAACCACTCATCAGGTTGGCTACATAAGCACCCTGGCGCAGGGTACCCATGTTATTCCGGTAAGGGCCGTAAAAGTTGGATGTACCCGTAATGCCGGTATTGGCAAAAGTCATGATCGCATTATCGGCATTCGTCTGCTGGGCCAAATTGGCATATTTAATGACAGAGTCAGCGCTGTAAGTGGATTTGTTGCTCAGGTGGTTGAAAGAACGTGCCATGACCCCGTAAACAAACTTCTTCCACTTGTTGACATCTCCCTTCAGGAAGTAGGCATCGCCTTTGGCAAGGTTAGCCTGGCTGACACCATCTCCCGTGCGATTCAAATAGTCAAGCGCCTGGCGGGCGATCACACGTACTGTATCATATACCTTATCCTGCGAATCATAATTAAAAACCAGTTGGCTGGTGTTGAAGGCTTCACGCATGATGATATCCCCATACATCTCTGTGGTAACGAGCCAGCTGAATGAACGAATGGCATAGCCTACACCTACATAATCCCACTTCTTTTCCTCCATACCCCATTCGATCATCTTGTTCAGGTTCTGGCCCATGCCATAGTAATGCATGGCCCAGAGCGAGCCCATTACATCACTCGCGCCAGTGGCACCTCCCATCTGATCGTACTGGTTACCTGCACCGTTGGCGACCCAATATTGAATGTATCGGCCAACGTTAATGCCGTCATTCGCCAAACCATAGGCGGAGCCTGCGGAGGAAGAGTTACCGTGGAAATTACTGATGATGCCGGGCAGGAGCGTTTCGATGGGAACACGTACCGTAGCATTCGGATGAGGGAAAGCCTCGTCTATTTTCTTTTCGCAGCCGGTCGAAAGGATGACCAAAAGCGCTGCGAATAAACTGTATTGAAATGATTTTTTCATATCCTTTGATATTTTAAGGTTAGAAACCTGCACGCAGACCAAAGTTCAATCCAAGTGGAGCCGGCAGTGTTCCGTAATCAAACCCGAAACCACCCACACCGCGAGAACCGGCAGTGTTACCGTTCACCTGAGGATCAGCTCCACGGTAATTGGTGATCAGGATTAGGTCATTGCCAGTGATGAACACATCCAGGCTCTTCATTCCCTTTAGCAGATATTTGATCGTCTCCTTATTGAATCCATAACTGAATGTGATATCTTGGAGTCGAAGCCAGTTTACATCCTTCTGGATGAATGCTTCTTCAGGCATACTCGTGTAGAATGCATCGTTGTAGTAAGGCAGTACAGATATGTAATTGGGCGTGGGATTCGGTGTGTTTTGTTTCCCGTCGTTCAGCAATCCGTCAATGACACGCGGTGTCATGCGGTCCATGGTCAGTCGACTGCGGCCGCTCCGCGTCAGGAACATCTCTGTACCATTGAAAATGTCACCACCAACTTTGAGGTTCCAAAGGAAGCTGAGGCGGAGCGACTTATATCTCAGTGTGTTTTGTGCACCAAGGGTGAAATCTGGGTTACGATCGCCACGTACCTTGAAAATACCCTCAACCACCGGCAGACCATTCAGCGGATTGATCAGGATCTGTCCGGAATTACTGCGCTGATATCCATAAGCCGTTATGGAAGTAGTTGGTCCGTTCAAAACCAAACCGCCGCGGGCATTGCCATACAGCCAGGTATCAGAGATATAATATTCTGCTACATTCTTCGGCATGTCGATCACTGCGTTCCACATCTTGTTGAAGTTGAAACGCAGATTCCAGGTCAGCTTCTTGTTGCTGATCACCGTGGCATCTGCAGCCAATTCAAATCCCCTGTTCCGGGTACTGGCGGCATTCTGGGTATTCAACACAAAACCTGTACCATAGCTGAGACGGAAGCCTTCAATGATCTGTCCCTTGTTCAGGGTGTTATAGAAGGTTGCATCCATTCCAAAGCGGTTGTCCTTGAATCGGAGTTCCGTTCCGATCTCATAGGTCTGCTGACGCTCCGGAGCAAGATCAGGGTTGGCATTGGTGAAACCATAAGAATAACCTCCGCCGGAAGCAAAGTTATCAACGAACACCGACTGGGTGGAATAAGGAGAATTCAAACGAGCCGTACCAGCCAGCGATGTACGCAGTTTCCAGTAGGATATGGCATCAGACCGCTTGATCGAAGGAATCAAATCACTCAAGATCAAGCTCAGACTTCCACCGGGGTAGTTGTAACTCCGGTTTTTCTTCGGAAGGGTGGAAGCTGACTCAAAGCGATGCGTATAGTTCATGAATACCATGTTCTTCCAGTTGGCAGCAAATTCACCAAAATAGGCAAACTGACGAAGGATCCGCTGGTTCCATTCACCTCGGTTGTTGCGGAGCAGTCGCACGCGTGTGCTCTCCAATGTATTACTGGAATCATAATTGGTAGCTGATTTCAACTGGTTACCGGAAACAGCGAACATGCGTGTCTCATAATCCTGCCACATGGTTCCTACCATCACCCGGAAATTGAAATTGCCGATTTTCTTTTTGGCTGTAGCGGTAACCGTGTGGTTGTAGCCCATGTACCGCTGCCAGTAGTTATCCTGAGCACCGTTCAGTGCGCGGGAGAGATAGTAAGATTTGGGATGGTAAATGGTCCATCCTACAGACTCATAGGTATCGTAACCAAAACGACCGGTGATCGTCATCCAATCTGTAGGTCTGATGTTCACGCCCAGAGTGGCCGTATAACGGTCCGTATTATCCTGACTGCGATTATTCTTCACGTTCCAGAGCGGATTGTCATAATCTGCATTGGGGTTGGAGTTGAAGACCGGCAGCTTCTCACCGCCCGGATCTTCATAGTTCATGATGGAATTCTGATTAGGCCAAACCAGGAGCCCCAGCATGTACCCGCCTGCACTCCGAAG
>CAJBZC010000343.1 GCA_903959965.1 uncultured bacterium | reverse complement strand
GGGTAATATGCAAATAATGCATGAATTATCGAAACCTGCAACCCCATGAGCCTCCCATATTCATGTCATATCGATATCATGTTCACGATATTTTCCAGAAAGTGCTGGTCAGTTTCATCAAAGGCGGCCAGCGTTTCGCTGTCGACATCGAGTACCCCCACCACCTGACCATGTCTGATCAAGGGCACCACAATTTCGCTGCGGGATCTACTGCTGCAGGCGATATGTCCGGGGAATTGCTCCACATCTGGTACGATCAGGGTTTTTTTCTCCTGCCATGCGGTTCCGCAGACACCTCTTCCCCTGCGTATGCGTGTACAAGCCACAGGGCCCTGAAAAGGCGCCAGCACCAGTTCTTCTCCCTTGACCAGGTAAAAGCCCACCCAGAGCCATTGGAACTGTTCGTGCAGGGCGGCGCAGATATTGGCGAGGTTTGCCGTGAGGTCGGTTTCTCCTTCCAGCAATCCTTCGATCTGCGGAATGAGGTGTTCGTACTGCTCTCTTTTATTTCCCAGGTGGATGTTGAGATCTTCTGCCATGGTTCAAAGTTACCTGCCGGTGCATTGTCTTTCATTTTTTTTACACCAGCAAACGATTGCAAATTCAAATATCCTCCACAGGGCGTGGATGGATGCGAGGATGCGCGGTAATTTCATCTACTTTCCAGTCTCAACGATGCTTGTATCATGCGTAATCCATCCATTCCGAACCTTTCCTTCTGGCAGATCATCAATATGAATGTTGGCTTCTTCGGCATTCAATACAGTTTTGGCCTGCAACAGACCGCCATCAACCCGTTGTACACTTTTCTGCATGCGAAGCCGGAGGAACTTCCCCTGCTGAATCTGGCGGGGCCAATGACAGGCTTGCTGGTGCAACCGATCATTGGAGCGATGAGCGACCGAACCTGGCATCCCCGATGGGGACGAAGAAAGCCGTATTTCCTGATTGGCGCGATCATGTGTAGCCTGGCACTCTTTGCCTTCCCGTTCAGCAAGTCGCTATGGATGGCCGTAGGCCTGCTCTGGATCCTGGATGCGGGTAATAATACAGCGATGGAGCCTTATCGCGCCTTTATTGCCGACAGGCTGCCACCGTCTCAGCGGGCCATGGGCTTTCTGACGCAGAGTTTTTTCACCGGCCTGGGCATCACCCTGGCAAACCTGTCACTTTTTTTCTTCCAGCGCTGGATCAGCGGGGAAACTACCACGGATGATGGTCGTTCCGGCATTCCCTACTGGGTATTCGGTTCCTTCTTTTTTGGAGCGATCTGTTCGATCGGTTCCGTGCTTTGGTCGACCTCCCGCACACCCGAGATCCCACCGGGGGAAGAGGAGTTGAAGGCGATGCGTGAAAGACCCGGAGGCATCCTTGCGCCTTTCATCGAGATAGGGTCTGCTATTCGTGATATGCCTTCTGTGCTTTGGCAACTTGCATTGGTGTATCTGTTTCAGTGGTATGCCATGTTCTGTTACTGGCAATACATATCTCACAGCATTGCATGGTCCGTGTGGAGAACGACTTCGGAAGCGGACCCGGCCAGGTACCAGGAGGCTGTGGGTTGGACAGGCCTGGTGAATGGGTTCTACAATATCGTCACCTTTCTATCCGCCTTCGGACTGGTATGGCTGTCCAGAAAATATACGGCCAGACGGGTACACGTAGCATGTCTGGCGATGGCCGCTGCCGCCCTGCTGATGCTGCCGGGCATCGAAAACAAATACCTGCTCTTCCCCCCGATGATCGGATTCGGCATCGCGTGGGCAAGCATGATGGGGGTGCCGTACATCATGGTAGTATCGGCGATTCCGCGTGAACGATATGGGGTATACATGGGTATTGTCAATATGATGATCGTGATCCCGATGATCCTGCAAACCCTGACATTCGGCTATATTTACGAGCATTTTCTGGCCGGTGATCCCGGACGAGTCATGTACTTCGCGGGTGTTCTGCTGGTCATGGCCGCCCTGGCGACCCTGCGCATCCGGGTAAAGGTGTCGACAGAGAGCGATATTCCGAAGATGAGTTCCGGACACTGATCCAGGTTACGAAAAATGTCAAAAAAAATGAGTATATTATGCATCGGTGAGGCTTTGATCGACATGATCTGCACCGACAGGGGGGTGAGATTGGCCGATGGAGTACATTTCCTTAAAAAGCCGGGAGGTGCTCCCACCAATGTCGCTGCGGCAGTAGCAGCGTTGGGTGGTCAGGTGAAGCTGGCCACTAAAGTCGGTACCGATCCATTTGGAGACCATTTGGTGGAAGTATTGAATTCCTTCGGAGTGGATACCACGCATGTAAGGCGGGATCCCGGTTGTTTTACGACGTTCGCCTTTGTATCGTTGATGGAGGACGGGGAGCGCGACTTCTATTTCAACCGCGGTGCAGACGGGCAACTGAGGCCTGATGAGGTTTTGGAGATATCGCTACAGGATATCTCCATCGTACATTTCGGATCGGCCACCGCATTTCTGCCCGGACCGCTGCAGGCCAGCTACCTGGAGCTGCTGAACCGCGTCCGTCTTGAGGGTAAAATGGTGAGCTTCGATCCCAACTATCGGCATCTGCTCTATCGTGATGATGTGCCGGCCTTTATCCAGCAGGCTCTGCATTTCATTATGCATTGTGATTTCTTCAAGGTGAGCGATGAAGAGGCCATGCTGCTGACCGGAAAATCATCCCTGCAGGAGGCGGCTGAGGCGCTACGTCATTCCACCGCGGCGACCTTCACCATCACCCTGGGCAAGGATGGCACCCTGCTTTCCGTCGGAGCCGAACAGCACATCATACCCAGCATCCCCGTTGAGCCCGTTGATACTACCGGGGCAGGTGACGCTTTCGTTGGCGCTGTCCTGCATCAACTGGCGGCCCAAGCGGAGCATGGGTTCGAAATGCCCGATCTCAACGATTGGAAACAGATCGTGTCGAAGGCGAACAGGGCCGGTGCGCGTACCTGCGCCTATCTTGGGGCTATGGAGGCTTTCAGGCATTTGAACAAGGATATTCTTGATTAACGTTCCCATCGTGTACAGGCATTCTTTACATCAACAGATCACATGCATCCTCGAAGAGGCATCAACCGGAGAGTACAGGCAACCGGACACTTCCTTCATCACCCGGCTGACTGCCAATGCGACCACCCTCCAAGGGTTGTTTCATGAATTGTACGGCGACCATCCGTTGAGGGATCACTTGTTCGAGGACTTGATCCGAACCCTGATCCGGGGCCATTCTTCCAGACCTGCGGTCATGCTCGATCGGGATGACCGAAAGCTGGATGAAGGCCATTGGTTTCTATCCAGCAAGATCACAGGGATGAGCCTGTACGTGGATCGCTTCTGCGGAGATCTCCGGGGGATGAATGACCGGTTGTCATATTTCAAGGAACTGGGGGTCAACCTCTTGCATTTGATGCCGTTGTTTGAGAGTCCGGAAGGGGAGAGTGATGGTGGATATGCCGTCTCAGATTTCAGGCGGGTGGATCCCCGGTTCGGAACCCTGGAAGATCTCCGGATGCTTCAGGAGCGGATGCTGTCGGAGTGCATGTACCTGATGATGGACATCGTATTCAACCACACCTCTCATCATCATGATTGGGCCCAGAGAGCGAAGGCCGGGGATCCTGAATATCAGGATTTCTTTTACATGTTCCAGCATCGAACCATGCCGGATGTCTTCGATGCAGATATGCCGGAGATCTTCCCGGAGAGTGCACCGGGCAATTTCACCTGGGTGGAGGAATGCGGAAAATGGGTGATGACAGTCTTTCATCGTTACCAGTGGGATCTCAATTATCGGAATCCGCGGGTGTTCATCGAGATGCTAGACACCGTGTTGTTTCATGCCAACCTGGGGATCGACATCCTGAGGATCGATGCGCCCGCCTTTATCTGGAAGGAGCCGGGAACGACCTGTCAGAATCTTCCGAAGGCGCATACCCTGCTTCGACTCCTGCGCAGGTGTGTGGCGACCTCCGCGCCTGGGATGGCCCTGCTTGGTGAGGCGATCGTGGCGCCGAGGGATATCATGCGATATTTCGGAACGGGTATCTTTACCGCCCAGGAATGCGACATCGCCTACAACGCTACCCACATGGCGCTCCAGTGGGATGCGCTGGCCACCGGGGATACCCGCATCATGCTGGCGGCGCAGCCGGAACTTCAGCAGAAGCCCTTTGGGACGACCTGGATAAATTATGTACGCTGTCACGACGACATCGGTCTGGGCTACACAGATGAGATGATCCGGCAGGCGGGTTTCGACCCGTATGAGCATAGACGATATATCAAGGATTACTATTCGGGCGTTCATCCCGGTTCGGATGCACGCGGGGCGCTGTTTTCCGTCAACCCGAAAACCCAGGATGCCCGGATCAGCGGATCCCTCGCCTCGCTGTGCGGGCTGGAGGCAGCCATCGCAGGCGAAGATGCATTGTCTGTTGATACATCATTGAGCCGGATCGTGATGATGCAGGCTCACAGTCTGTTCCTGGGTGGTATTCCCATGCTTTTTTATGGCGATGAAGTCGCTTCCCTGAATGACTATTCCTATCAGGAGGATCCCGGTAAGCATTATGACAACCGTTGGATGCACCGTCCGCGCATGGTTTGGACATCCCTGGCGGAACGCCATCGGCGGGGGACGGTGTTGCACCGGGTCTTCACCGATCTGCAGCGGCTGATCAGGATCCGCCGGGAGCAGGATCTGACAGGAGATTACGGGAACATCGGCTGGATGCACCCGCATAATATCCATGTGGCTGGATATATACGTTGGTTGGATGCGCGGAAACTCTATTGTGTGTTTAATTTCGGGAAGGAACCTGCCTGGCTGACCTGGTATGCCTTCAAGCAGCATGGAGCGTTACCGGAAATACTCTGTGACTTATGGACGGGCAACTATCACCGTGTGGGGCCGGATCATGAACATTTCATCCTGCCGGCTTATGGGTTTGCGCTGCTGAGCAATCAGGGCTGAGTGGGGCTTATTCACTGAGTACGTCGGCGTCGATGCTTCTTTCCGGTTCAGAGGCCAGATCGGCCACGGTCTTGTTCTCGAGGATGCGGAGGTTGGCATCCCGGACCGTGATCATGATGTCATGCAAACCGCAGTTGTGTTCGTCGCACTGACTGCAGCGTTCGTAGAAGTAGAGGCTGACACAGGGCAGCATAGCGATGGGACCATCCATGACCCTGATGATCCGGGCCAGGGGTATTTTATCGGGTGGGATACGAAAAAGATAGCCTCCTCCTTTTCCCTTCTTGCTGTCGAGGATGCCTTCCTTCCTGAGTTCCAACAGGATATTTTCCAGGAATTTCAGGGGGATCTTTTTGGCTTCGGATATTTCCTGGATCAGTACGGGACCGGAGGCATTTCGCCTGGCCATGTATTCGAGCGCGCGAAAGGCGTACTGTGTTTTCTTATTTAGCATGGGCTCCCGTTTTCACCCGGTGAATATATCGATTATTTTGACGGGTCAGTCGCCAATGCCAAGTACATCCCTCATGGAAAATACGCCTGTCTTTTCCTTGATGAACGCTGCGGCGAGTACAGCACCCAGGGCGAACCCGTTGCGGCTGTGTGCTTCATGGGTGATGCGGATCTCATCGATTGGGGAGGAATAGCGCACGGTGTGCAGTCCGGGATAGGGATCGATTCGTTCGCTCTCGATCAGCAGGTTTGAAGGGTTACCTGTTGAATCACTGACCCAATTTTCTTTTCCCGGGACGGAACGGAGGACCTGTTCGGCGAGGCTGATGGCAGTTCCGCTGGGGGCATCCTTTTTCTGGGTGTGATGTATTTCTTTGATGCTCACATCATAGCCGGGATGCGCCGCCATGAGGCGGGCCAGGGTCTTGTTGATCTCGAAGAAGATATTTACTCCAACGCTGAAATTGCTGGCATAGAGCAGGCTTCCGTGCTGTTGACGGCAAAATGTCGCGACTTCGTCGTATCGGTCTAGCCAGCCTGTCGATCCGCATACAACGGGGATACCGAGGGACAGGCATTTCATAACATTGTCGAAGGCACTGTGCGGTCCGGTGAACTCGATCGCGACGTCAGCTATGTCTGCAATGCTGGCGTCCAGGTCAGATGCATTGTCAAGGTCGATGCGGCCAACGATTTCATGTCCGCGTTCGAGGGCGGTTTCTTCGATGATGCGGCCCATTTTTCCGTATCCGACCAAAATGATCTTCATGTCGATGGCTTGTTCAGTTGGATGATTGAAAGTTACTTGGAATTATCTGGTGATGTTTGACGGAGCGCGGCGCGGCGGGTTGCCGATCCGCCAGACGAGACCCAAGCGCATGGTCTGTCCATGGATTCCGGGACCCGGATCCAGTTTCAGGCTGAGGTCGTCCGACACGTTGAAGGATCGGAGATGTCCGTCCACTGTAGCATCTAACACATTGAGACCCCATACGACCAGGAGTGCGAGCACCGAGAGGTCAACATTCTTTCTGAATTCGTTGCGATAAAGCCTCAGCGACTGGGTGGAGAGTGGTTGCAGTTGCTGGTCGATGCCATCGGTCGGCAGGTTTGGAACTACCCGGGAGGTATCGTTGAAATACCTGATATTGTAGGCTTCCCGGCATTTGTTGTACCAGTCGAGATTATACGCGAAGGTTGACACCGGGATGGCCAGGGCACCATACACGAGAGGCAGTTTCCAGTATTTTTTATTGTAGATCTGTCCCCAGCCTGGGATCATAGCGGATCTCATGGCCGCCTTTGTCGCCAGGGATCGCTCCTTTCTGCCGGTATCCGGTGTGGCGGAAGCTTTGTTTGAAGCGGGTTTGGGCGAATTTGCAGGCCTCACTACCGGCGCTTGTTGTCCTGCGGCTTCGGAAGCAGGTACCTTCTCCAACCGGTTTTGTGCCATGAGCGATGTGTTCGCCATGAGTAGCATCGCCAGTAGCCACCATGATTTCATCTGGAACCTGCCGGTCCGGATCATTGTACCGTAATCTTCATTTTTTCCAGCAATGCATTCAACTCTTCGACCGAGTAGTATTCCAGGACGATCTGGCCGTGTCCTTTTTTCTGGTGAACGAGTTTTGCCTTGGTTCCGAAATGTGAGCAGATGGTGTCCTCTATCTTTCGGAAGATGGGCGGGAGTGTAGTCTTTTCGGGCTTTGCGGGGGCTTTCTTTTCATTGTAGATGGTGCGCACCAGTGTTTCCGCCTGTCGGACGGATAGGCCCTTGTCGACGATTTCTTTGAAGAGCTGAAGTTGCTTGTCGACAACATCCACGTTGATGAGGGCCCGGGCATGTCCCATGGAAATTGTCCCGTTCCGGACGGCCACCACGATAGCGGGGGGCAGTTTCAACAGTCGGATGTAGTTGGTGACGGTGCTGCGCTCTTTACCCATGCGTTCGGCCACCTGTTCCTGGGTGAGGTCGCATTCATCCATCAGTCGCTTGTAGCTGAGGCCGACTTCGATCGCATTGAGATCCTGGCGCTGCAGGTTTTCCAGCAAGGCCATTTCGAGCAGCTGCTGGTCGTTGGCTTCGCGGATAAATACCGGTACTTCCTTGAGTCCGGCGATCCTGGAAGCCCGAAGCCTGCGCTCTCCCGCAATGAGCCGGTATTTGTCAGGCGCAATCCTGGCCACGGTCAGTGGTTGGATGATATCGTGCAGTCTGATGGAGGCCGCCAGTTCCTGAAGGGCCTGTTCATCGAAATCCTGTCGGGGTTGCTTTGGGTTTACCTCGATCTGCGCGATGGGCACTTTGAACATACCCGTGGTCTTTTCCACGATTTCGGTCTTGAGGCTGCCTTCAGGGTTCTTCATTTCGCTGTCGATACCCTGGAGGAGAGAGCGGATGCCCTTTCCCAGCATTTCTTTCTTTGGATTGGGATTACTCATCGTCGAGGCTTAGGATTCTTTCAGATTGACTGATCTTGGTCAGATTATTTTTCTGCATGATCTCCTTGGCGAGGTGCAGGTAGTTGATGGAGCCCTTGCTGTCTGCATCATAGAGGATGACAGGCTTACCGACGCTGGGGGCTTCACTGAGGCGGCTGTTGCGGTGGATGACGGTGTCGAATACAGTCTCCTGAAAATGCCGGCGAACTTCATTGACGACCTGATTGCAGAGTCGCAGTCGACCGTCGTACATGGTCATCAGAATACCTTCGATCACGAGTTCGGGATTTAAGCGCGATTGCACTATTTTGATCGTATTGAGCAGTTTGCCCAGCCCTTCCAGGGCGAAGAATTCGGCCTGAACGGGTACAATGACACTGTCAGCCGCAACCAGGGCATTCACCGTGATCAGCCCCAGGGAGGGGGAGCAGTCAATGATGATGAAGTCGTAATCGTTGCGAACTTCATCCAGCAAAGCTTTCAGTACAACTTCCCGGCCGGGCTGGTTGATCATCTCGATTTCGGCACCTACCAGGTCGATGTGAGAAGGGATGATGGACAGGTTAGGTATGTCTGTCTTCAGGATCACATCTTTTGCCCTGGCCTGATTTACCATGGCATCATAGAGGCTCTGACGGATATTTTGAAGATCGAAACCAATGCCTGAGGTACTGTTCGCCTGCGGGTCTGCATCCACCAGGAGTGTCCTGCATTCCAGTACCGCCAGACTGGCGGCGAGATTGATGGCAGTGGTCGTTTTTCCGACGCCGCCTTTTTGATTTGCTATGCCTATGACCCGAGCCATGTATTGCTGATTTGCCTGTTGTTCAACGTATTATAGTTCAATCGTAGTGCCGATTTCGGGGAGGATCAGTTCAAGTCCCCTGCTTTTGAAGTGGGTCCTGGCTAACTCCTTGTCAATACGGATCGATGCAAAGGTATCGAAATGCAAGCCGATTATTCGTCGACATTGAATCATCGTCGCAGCCCGGGCCGCATCTTCATATCCCATGGTGAAATTATCACCGATCGGGAGGAAGGCCAGGTCCGGTGGCACGAACGATGGGATCAGTTGCATGTCCAGCGTAAGGGCTGTATCACCGGCATAAAAAAAATTCCGATCCCCGGTCTTGAAAACAAATCCCATGGGATTTCCTCCATAGGATCCGTCCGGGAGTCCCGACGAATGCTGTGCCGCCACCGCCTTGACGACACCGAAGGGGAATGTCCATTGTCCACCGGTATTCATTGCATGCAGACGTTTCAGGCCTTTTCTCCGCAGCCATTCGCAGATCTCGAAGTTGGATACCACCAGGGCGCCCGTTCGTTCCGCCAGGTACGCACAATCAAGAATATGGTCTTCATGGCCGTGACTCACGAAGATATAATCGGCTGTGATCGCATCTAAGTCCACTTCCGCGGCCAGCGGGTTTTGACTGATGAACGGATCGAACAGGATCGCAGATCCTTTTGTCTCCACACGGAAACACGAATGACCGTAATATGTGAACTTCATAGCGGTTGGTGTTGACTGGAACAGCCTTTGAGATTCGTCCGGTAACATGGGATGGCGACAAATCCTGGCTGCATGGGTCTTTCTGTAATGGGAATCGTCCCCCGCGCATCTGATCAGGCGTCAAAAATACGTTTTCACGCCCATTTGGCGGAACAATAAGTAGACATTTGTGTTAATTGGTCAACATGAAAAATTTTGATATTACGATTATTTCTGCCACCAACAGGGCCGGCAGCAATACCTTGAAGGTGGCCCGGCTCATCGAGCGGATGTTGAAGGAAAGTGGTGGAGATGCCGGATTTGTATCGCTGGAAGGTCTGGACCTGAATGGACGGTCATCGTCCCTGGTGCAAATGGAGCAGGAACTACTGTTTCCGGCGAAAAAATTCATCATCGTCGCACCGGAATATAATGGCAGCTATCCCGGTTGTTTCAAGACCATGATCGATCTGACAGATATCAAGAAGGCCTGGTGGGGAAAAAAAGCCATGTTGACGGGTGTGGCAACAGGACGGGCAGGCAATCTCCGGGGGATGGAGCACCTGACAG
>CAJBZC010000342.1 GCA_903959965.1 uncultured bacterium | reverse complement strand
TCGCATCCGGGAGACCGGGGCGGTGAGTATGTCGGACGAAGAAGGACATTACCATTTTTACGGACTCTGTCGGGGTATATACAATGTGGTCATTTCGCATGTGAATTGTGATTCGGTGGTGCTACGGATCAGGATCGCTGACAATCTGGTGCGCAATGTGGTGCTGCCACATCGGGTGAATCAGTTGCAGGAGGTGCTGGTGCGTACCACCCGGGAACAAAACCCGGTAACGGTTCGGGAAGAGTTGGATCGCCGGGATATAGCTGAGGCCAGGGTGCAGCGGCTGGGGGAGATGCTGAGCCGGATCAGCGGGGTGACGGTGCTCCAGACCGGTAACTCGGTGTTCAAGCCGGTCATTCACGGCCTACACAGCCAGCGTGTGTTGATCCTCAACAATGGTGTCCGTCAGGAAGGCCAGCAGTGGGGAGCCGAGCATGCGCCGGAAATGGATCCCTTCATTTCCGATCGCTTTATCGTGCTGAAGGGGGCCGGAGCCTTGAAATATGGATCGGATGCCATTGGCGGCGCAATCCTGACGGAGCCCAGGGCCCTGCCCACCGACCAGCGTTTTCATGCGAACCTGCATACCGGTTTTTCCACCAATAATCGTCAGTATGTGATACATGCGATGGCGGAGCAGCACCTGGTACATGCGCCGGCCTGGAGCTGGCGTGCACATATCACACACCGAAGAAGTGGAAATGTACGGACACCTGATTACTGGCAGCATAACACCGGAGCCGGGGAGTTGAATTTTTCGGCTGCTCTGGGTTACCGCAAACCCGAATTCCGGAGTGATCTATTTTTTAGTGCTTTTAACACCCGGATCGGGATCTTCACCGGCTCGCATATCGGCAACCTGACGGATCTCCAGCAGACCATCCTGTCGCCCCGTCCGCTGTTGAACATCGACGCGTTCACCTATGACATCGACCGGCCCTATCAGCAGGTAGGGCATTACCTGATGCGTTCCAGGTCCGTCTGGAGCCTTCCGCAGGGGAGCCGTGTGAATCTGCAGGTGGCCCAGCAGTTCAATCTCCGGCAGGAGTATGATCGCGCGATGATCACCGACCGGCCGGAGCTGGATCTCTCTTTGTCTACCACGACGGCGGATCTTAGTTGGGAGCAGGATGCCGGACAGCCGCGTCATCTTCAGGGCGGCATCGGGATGATGCGTCAGGAGAACGCATGGTCGGGTAGCCGCTTCTTCATCCCTAATTATGTCTTGCTGAACCCCTATGCATATATGATCAGACGTTCCGTGAAAGGGCGGTGGAGTAGCGAAGCGGGATTGCGTTTTGATCACCGGAATCTGACCTCCTATCGCAATCGTTCAGGAGCGATGAGCAGCCAGGAGTTGGCCTTTTCTAACATCTCGGGTTCGGGTGGAATTACCCGGAAGATGGGTCGGGATCTGAAACTCTCGGGCAATGCCGCCTGGGCCTGGCGGGCACCCCATGTCAATGAGCTGTATGTGAATGGACTGCATCATGGCACCGCCACCTTCGAGATCGGAGATTCTCTGCTCCGGCAGGAGCGGGCGTTGAACTTGTCCGTACAACTGACATTCGACGACGACTCACTCTGGGATGCTGACATCACCCTGTATTCTAATTTGATCCGGGATTTCATCAACCTGGTTCCGGTGGTACCCGCCACGCTGACCCTCCGGGGTGCCTATCCGACATTCAGATTCCGGCAGACGGATGCCCGCCTCAGCGGGGCGGATTACCGTATTTCAAGGGTGTTAACAGAACGCTGGAGTGCGATGGTGAAAGGTTCGTTCTTGTTTGCGCGTGATCTGGGCAAGGACGACTGGCTGAGCCAGATGCCCCCGCACCGGGTGGAGGGGCAGATCACCTGGAAGATCCCGGGGGAACGTTTCCGGGATACCTATCTGAGCCCATCCCTTCAGCATGTGTTTCAACAGCGGCTGATACCCGAGCCGAACAACGATTACCTGGCGCCGCCACCGGCCTATACCCTGATGCACCTGAATGTCGGGACATCTTTCCTGATCTCAGGCAAGGAGAGCTCATTGAATGTTGGCGTGCATAACCTGTTGAATACCAGGTATCGTGATTATATGAACCGGTTCAGGTACTTCACGGATGAAATGGGTCGGAATATCACCCTGCAATGGCGGGTGGGGATGTAAAAAAGAAATCTACTCAATTTTTGCAACGTTGTTTCAAATATTGTTTTTCTCCCTACATTTGGGATATGAAACAACTTTTCGCGTTTAGTTTCATCTTTTCAATCGTTGCAGGTTTACATTCCTGTCAGAAGGCCTCCAATCCCAATGACGAGAATGAGCATGAAGCGATCAATAAGATAACCATGTCATTCACCGGTGCCGGTACCACGGCAACCTTTACGATCGAAGATCCGGACGGAGACGGAGGGAGTCCACCCACGCGGATTGATACGATCCGCCTCAAGGCGGGACAGACCTATACCTCTGCAATAGCCTTCAAGAATTTGTCGGGCGGTACGGAGCGCGACCTGACCTCAGGCATAGCGGCACAAGGTAAGGCGCACGAGGTTTTTTATGTGCCGACAGGGGTGACACTAACCATCACAAAAACCGACAAAGACGCCAATGGGTATCCACTGGGGTTGAATTCGACGTGGGCGGTCGGTGCTGTCGGATCGGGCAGTATTCTGCTAAAACTCATGCACAAATCAGGCATTAAGGGACCCAATGATGCTCCAACCCTGGGGCATAGTGACATACAGATACAGGTGCCGGTCCGCATCACGAACTGAGTCTACATTCACCATTAAATATTGAATATCATGAAGTACAGGATTTTGTCCTTCGGCATTTTATTGCTTGCTATGACAGATTTGCAGGCTCAAACACGCTTCGGTGTGACTGGCGGTGTACATATGGCACACATCTCCACCAATGATGATGATATCAATGACGAGAAGAAAGGGATGGCTGGTTATCAGCTGGGGGTGTTGACAGATGTTCCTTTAGGAACCGGGGGATGGTCATTTCAGCCTCGGTTGATGCTTCAACTCAAGGGTACGGGCATTTCACATGGTGACCATACTGATAAGCTTCGTTTTACGGCCCTGGATATTCCCTTATCGCTGCAGTATCGGTCCAAAAGTGGTTTTTTTGTCGCAGGAGGTCCTAATTTGGGTTTCAATCTGGCCGCTTCCGAAAAGCACGATGGTGGTGTTGAAAAGCTTGAATTGGGCAGTGATCCCGGGCAACTTAATCGGACGGATATCGGGTTGGATCTGCGGACAGGTGTCATGTTAAAGTCCGGATTGTCGATTGGTCTGAATTATGTACGTGGTTTTTCAAATATTCAGAATACAACTGGACTGACTTGGAATAATCATCTGTTTGGACTTCAGGTGGGCTATCTGTTCGCCGGCAAGAAGTAGTCATGAATACTAACACCTCATTCTCCATGGCTGAAAAAATTGATAGCGTGGGGGATGAGGTGTTATCTATCCGTATTCAGACAATGGATAAGTTGTAATTTCGCCCTCAATTATGAATTTTTTGAGATATATCCTTGCATTGCTGATGCTCTGCCTCTTCATATTCAGGGATTTCTCGCGCCCCATCATTGCGGCTGATTATCTCGTCAACATGGACAGATACCGGCAGGCTTGTATCAACAAGTTAAAGCCTAAATCAGGTTGTAACGGTCGGTGTCAGATGATGCGTAAAATGGGTGCTTCAGAAGGCGCCTCCTCATCTGAAGCCGTTCCCCCTATCAAACCCTTTTTCGGCGAAACTGTTTTTGAATCGGTGGCCATGCCATGCGATATCAGGTCATTTTCATTTTCTATCCGCCATGCGGTGCCTTTCCATTCCGAAGACTTCGTGTCTTCATACATGGACGACATTTTCCATCCCCCGTCCATTTGATGCCCCATTCATCCTGATGTTTCCTGTGTTGAGTCAGTTGCTGACTCGGCCAAGCTCCCCGCATTCATAAGGGGCAATTGCTGCTCTTTAGGGATAGATCTTGCGGGTGTAAGATTGGTTTACGCACATCTGAGACATCTGTTGCCCTCACTAAATGAAGTTTGGTGAGGAGCATACCTTTTGGCATCATCATTTCCATACATCAACGTAATTCATGAAACAGACATATTGCCTGGTGGCCATGATCCTCATGGCATCGGGACTTTTTGCCCAGGATCGAAAACCGCCGGCGGCGGATTCGGTCCGGGAGATAGAACAAGTGGTCATTACAGCCGGCCGTGTTGCCCAACAACGTTCTGAGGCTCCGGTGGCGATTGCTACCGTCAGCCGGCGTACGATAGAAGAAACCAGGGCGCAGACCATGGATCTGCTGCTGAACAAGGTCAGTGGTGTGTATAATACCAACCTGGGGAATGAGCAGCATTCGATGAGCATTCGTCAGCCCATCACCACCAAAAGTCTTTTTCTCTATCTGGAAGATGGAATACCCATTCGAACCACGGGCGTGTTCAATCACAACGCACTGCTAGAATTGAATCTTCCGGGGGCTGAGCGCATCGAGGTGATCAAGGGACCGAGTTCTTCGCTCTATGGTGCAGAGGCTATTGGCGGTGTGGTCAATGTGATCACCGAAGCTCCCGGAGATAAGCCTTCCGGATACCTGAATGTTCAACGGAACAACAACGGCTACCTGCGCACAGATGCCCGTTTTGGGATGACCAAGGGAAAATTCGGCATTATCCTCAGTGGATATTACGCGCAGCGGCGTTCCGGGCAGACGGAATACAGTGATTTCGATAAGAAGTCGTTCAGTGCCAAAGCGATCTATGCCATCACCGATCGTACGAAATGGACCAATGCCCTCAGTTATGTTGACTACTACAGCGACATGACCGGCGGCCTGGACAGCATCAAGTTTTCGCGTCGGGATTTTTCAACCTTTCACACTTTCACGTATCGTGCGGTGGAGTCGTTTCGCTATCGTTCCACCCTGGAGCATGTGTGGTCGGAGGGAAAGGTTACAAATTTGACCTTCATGTACCGCGATAATTCCATCGCACAGAACCCTTCTTATTCTGTAGGCAGTACCTCTAACCCGCTTCGGTTCCGGGGACAGATCAACGACAATGCTTTTTCCACGGCGGCCGTTTTTCTCCAGCATGTGCAACCGTTGAAGCGGCTGAAGGGCAGGCTAGTGGCCGGTGGAAACATTGACCGGAGTCCGCAGACCTATTTTGCCGAATTCATCTGGATCGATCGGGCTTCTCCCACCGGAAAGTTCACGGGATACAACCGACCCTCAAATGATTCCGTCCTCAATGATTATCGTACACAGATCCTGAACACAGCGGCATTTGCACAGCTGGAGTTCACGCCATTCAAGCGTTTCAGATTGGTGGGATCAGTCAGGTATGATGATTTCAGATATGATTTCCGGAACAGTCTTCCTCCTTCTGGAACATCCGGCGGTCCGTCTTCCATTCAACATTTCTCCAGATTTACCCCCAAGATCGGGGCCACCTACAATATTCGGGGTATTGGATTTTATGCCAATTACAGCGAAGGCTATGTGCCGCCGCAGCTCAACGAGTTGTTCAATTCCGTGAAGACTCCCTATCTGCGTCCGCAGACCTTCCGGAACACGGAACTCGGTGGATGGATGAGTTTGTGGGGTGACAAGCTCTACGCAGATTGGAGCCTGTATGCATTGGAGGGCAGCAACGAGATCATTTCGGTTCGTCAGGCAGATGGTACCAATTTCAACCAGAATGCCGGTCGTTCCATGCACAAGGGTATTGAATACGGCATTCGATACAAGGCGAGTGATCGATTCAATGTACGTTTCAGCGGCACGAATGCCCGTCATTCTTATGTCGATTATGTGGTGCGTGGCGTGAATTTCAATGGAAAGGAGATGAGCGGAGCTCCCCGCTTCATGGCCAATGCCGAGTTGACCTGGCGTCCGGCCTTTGTAAAGGGCCTCAGACTTGGAGCGGAATGGCAACGGTTGGGCAAGTATTACATGGACGACCTGAATCTGTTTACTTATTCGGGCTTCGATCTGGTGCATGCCCGGATCGGTTATCAGCGTAAGTGGTTGGATCTGTGGTTGAATGTATTGAATCTCACCGATGCTTATTATGCCACATCGGTGACCAAATCAACTGCGGCCGGTAATGCTTCCTATTCGTATAACCTCGGGATGCCCAGAGAAATCACCGTGGGTTTCGGGGTTAAATTTTGATCCAACAACCATTAGCCATGTCTAAATCCTTTTATCGCTGGCATCGTCTGCTTAGCATTATTGTAGCCATTCCGGTGTTGTTATGGGCCATCAGCGGCTTCATGCATCCGATCATGAGTTCGGTCAGGCCGGCTGTTCGATTGCAACAGCTGCCCGTTAAGAAGCTCAATGATTCCGCCATATGGATCTCCCCGGCGGAAGCCCTCACGCGCAACAACATTGCGCAGGTTCACGATCTCAGACTGGTCCACATCGGGCCAAATACTTTCTTTCAGGTGCAATTGCAACGGGGAGATGTTCCGGTATATCTGAGTACCATGGACGGTGCGCTCCTGAGAAATGGCGATGACCTGTATGCCCGTCACATTGCCCGTCAGTTCCTGGAAGGAGTCGATTCCACCAATAGCCCTGGTTTACCAGAACATATGGGCGAAGCATCCGGCCATGCCTGTTGTACCTCAGCCACCCGCTGGGTGATGGACATACCCAAGGGGGCGATGATTCGATCCGTGGAACGATTAACGGCCTTTAACGAGGAGTATGATGAGATCCAGCGGATTCTTCCCGCCTATCGGGTATCATTCGATCGTGCCGACGGGATCAGGATCTATGTGGAAACCACTCAGGATCGGTTTGTGCATGCCGTTGACGATCGGCGTGCAGCGCTGGATGCGGTTTTCGGGATGTTTCATACCTGGGACTGGGCCGCCTCGCTGGGAGGATTCAGGTATGTGTTGATGGCGCTCCTGTTATCCATCAGTTTCGTATCCGCTGTCATGGGGTTGTGGATCTTTCGGAAGACGAGGACTATCCGACCCAATGGCAACCCGCGGCTGCGCTGGCGGTTCAATCACCGGATCGTATCCGTCACGGCCTCTGTATTCACCCTGATGTTCAGTTTTAGTGGAGCATACCACGCTCTGTCGAAATTATCCCCGGACGATCGCATCATGTATCACGTGGATAATGATATTTCCGTCGCTGAACTGGAGACCGATCCGTTGGAGATGGGCAGAAAGGGTGGGATATTTCCTTATAATTACTCCCTGGTTCGTTTACAGGATAGCACCTGCTGGCGGATCCTTTCAACTCCATCGGGGAAAACCATAGCTGGAGATAGTCGTCCGGTTTGGAGCAAGGATCGGAAGGCCGTCATGCCTGTGGTTGACTATTTTACGTCGACAGGTCAAAGGTTGGTTGCCGGAGAGCGGAAATATGCGGCATATCTCGGGTCATTGTTTGGCGGAGGAAATCCTTCAGATACCCTGCAGGTCCAGCCGGTAACCGCTTTTGCCGGAGAATACGGATTCGTGAACAAGCGATTGCCGGTTTGGAGGGTAGAGTATGCCGGCGAAATGGACGACCGTTTTTATATTGAAACAGCTACAGGGCAGTTGTCTGTGAGGGTTTCAGATGCAGACCTGCCTGAAGGATACAGTTTTTCCTTCCTGCATAAGCATCATTTCATGGACTTCGGTGGAAAGACAGCACGGGATCTCAGTACCATGATCTGGGCAGCTATGCAAGTGGCCATGGTTGTGGTGGGCATGCTGCTGTATGTAAAGTCTGGCAGAAAGTAAAGTATCCTTTGAACGCAGAGGAGTTAATAAAAAAGCGGGATCTCCAATCCGGAGATCCCGCTTTTTATGAATTAAACGGTCATTCAAATACAAAGTAAAGGCCCACGAACGCGACCAGTATCGCGATCGATGTGCAGCCGTATAGAAATATCCCGTTCATTTCGGGGATCGGGTTGATCAGGCTCATTACGCAACTCAGGAATCCGAGCAGGGCACCGGCTCCCATGAACAGGAAGCCCTGCCACTGACGTGCGGCATATTTCATCCGTTTCCATTCGGACAGATGTCTGTCGATGCTCGACTGATCGTGTCCGAATGCGTACAGGAGGTTTCGGATGTCTTCAGGGCCGTGTTTGGCCGCGACCCATTGGCGCACCAGCGCCGGGTCGATGGTGTGGGGGATGGACATGGCAATCGTTTTTAATGGCGTAATTGGAAATTAAGGAATTTTCCAACACCTTCAGCATGCAATTTTACCATATTTCAGACTACTGCATCGTCTGCCGCCGGGTTCATGCAAGGAATGATCCAGGTCCGGAAATTTCTCCGAAGGGGGGATGAACGAACTCTCCCGTAGCCCGGTCCTGATTAGTTCAGAGTAGTTTGGTAGCCTGGCGCGCCAGCAGTTTCCATGCTCCGCCTTTTTGTTGCCAAACCATCAGGACATGCAGTTTTGCCTGTCCGGGTTTGCCTCCATCACGGGTTTGTCCTTCCAGACGGCAACGCACCAGGGCTGTCTTGCCGGACATTTTCACCGTGAGTTCACTTAATTCCATCGTGATGAAGTCGCTTTCTCCCGTTACCAGTTTCTCCCGGAAGCGTTTTTTATCTTCGACCACGGCGTTAGAATGGCCATAACTGAGGTCATCGGATACCAGTTCATCCAGCGCAGCGGCATCAGCATCGATCATGGCCCGGCGCAGGGCTTCAACCCTTTTCAGCACAGCGGCTTCGGTCTTTGATTGTGCACTCAGGGATTCGACAGAAAATAACGTTACCAGTAGAAAAAAGAGGATTATCCGATTCATGACAATGGTTTGCATGAATATAACAAAAAACCCGCATTTAGCGGG